>DATJGQ010000964.1:0-3843 GCA_035494815.1 Gemmataceae bacterium | reverse complement strand
ACCGTTTGCCGAAGGAGTTGCTTCGTTATAACCAACTCGCGAGCGTCACGCTGACGGTGCGGCAGTCTTCGCCGGTCCTGGCGGCGCCGCGCGACGCCGTCGTCTTTGAAGGCACGCAAGCGTTCGTCTTCGTGCAAAACGCGGATGGAACCTTTGATCGGCGAGCCATCGAGACGGGCCGATCCGACGACCGCTTCATCGAGGTCCGCGGCGGATTGCAAGCGGGCGAGGCAATTGCCGTGAGCGGCGCCGGCGACCTGTGGACCGCATACTCTTCGCTCCGCTGAGACCGCCATGCTCAACCGCGTCATTGCCTTTTCGCTGAAAAATCGACTGGCGGTGCTGCTGGCCGCGGTGCTGTTGATCGTCGGCGGAACGTGGCAACTCCTCCGCATGCCGGTTGACGTCTTTCCCGATTTGAACCGCCCCACCGTGACCGTCTTGACGGAGGCGGAGGGGCTCGCGCCGCGCGACGTGGAAGTCATCGTGACTCGGCCGATTGAATCCTATCTGAACGGCGCGACGGGCGTTCGCCGTGTGCGCTCGGCGTCGGGCGTCGGCCTTTCCATCGTCTGGGTGGAATTCGAATGGGGAACCGACATCTACCAGGATCGCCAGGTCGTGGCCGAAAAGATCCAACTCGCCCGCGGCAAGTTGCCGCCCAACGCGAATCCGATTCTCGCCCCGATCTCGTCCATCATGGGCGAAATCATGTTGATCGGCTTGCGCTCGACCGCCGAGGCGAAAACGCCCGAAGATCGACTTTCGGAGGCGATGCGGCTGCGGACTCTCGCCGAGTTCACGATTCGCAACCGGCTGCTCGCGGTCGAGGGCGTGTCGCAAGTCACCGTGATGGGCGGCGTGCTCAAGCAGTACCAGATCGTCACTTCGCCCGAGCGGCTGGCGGCTCAAAAAATCACACTCGGGCAATTGACCGAAGCCGCCGAGAAAGCCAACGTCATCGCCGGCGGCGGCATCATGGAAAAGCCGGTCAAGGAATCGCTGATTCGCATCAGCGCCCAGAGCCTGACGCTGCGCGATCTCGAGGACACGCCCATTGTCTGGCGCGACAAGCGGGCCGTGAAGATCAAGGACGTGGCGGATGTTCGCTTCGCCGGCCCCGTCCGCCGCGGCGAGGGCAGCGTCCGCATCCGCGAGGGCGACCGAATCGTCGGCGGGCCCGCCGTCATCATGACCATTCAGAAACAACCAAACGCCAACACGCTCGACCTGGATCCGCGCATCAGTCAGGTTTTGGACCAGCTTCAGAATGAATTGCCGCCGGACGTGAAAATCGAGAAGCAGATCTTCCGCCAGGCGGATTTCATCCGGCGGGCGGTCGACAACGTCATCGAGGCAATTCGCGACGGCGCCGTCTGGGTGTTCGTCATCCTGTTTCTGTTCATGTGGAACTTTCGCACCAGTTTCATCACCTTGAGCGCGATTCCGCTGTCCATTCTGATCACCGTCCTGGTGTTCCAGGCGATCGGCGTTTCGATCAACACCATGACGCTGGGCGGAATCGCCGTGGCGGTCGGCGAACTCGTCGATGACGCGATTGTCGATGTCGAGAACATCTATCGCCGTCTGAAGGAGAATCGCCAGTCGGCGACCCCCGAGCCGACGTTGAAAGTGATTTACTCGGCGTCGAGCGAGATCCGCAATTCGATCGTGTACGCGACCTTGATCGTCTGCACGGTGGTGCTGCCGCTGTTCGCCATGTCCGGCCTGGAGGGCCGCATGTTCGCGCCGCTGGGCCTGGCGTACATGGTCTCGCTGCTCGGCTCGTTGTTGGTGTCGCTCACAGTCACTCCGGCGCTGGCGTCGTTCCTGTTGCCGCGGGCCCGCTTCATGGCCCGCCGCGGCGATCCATTCCTCCTTCGCGCGTTGAAACGGATCGACGAGAAACTGGTGCGCTGGGTCCTGCGCCACCCGTGGCCGATTCTCATCGTGGTCATGGGGTTGGCGTTTAGCTCCAAGTTGGCGGTGGTCTGGATGGGGTCGGAGTTCCTGCCGCCCTTCAACGAGGGAACTCTCACCGTCAATGTGCAGACCGAGCCGGGGACCAGCCTGCAGGAAAGCAGCCGGGTGGCGGAGCGGGTCGAGTCGCTGCTCTTGCAGACGCCGGAAGTGATGTCGGTGTCGCGGCGGACCGGCCGGGCCGAGATGGATGAACACGCCGAGGGCGTCAATAGCTCCGAAATGGATGTGCGCTTGTCGCCCTACGAGACGCCAAAGCCAGGCGTGGGCTATGCGCTCGTACGGGCGGTGCCGGGCCTGCACGGCCTCGGCGTGGACCGGCATGGGCGGCCGCCCGAGCAGGTGCTCGCCGACATTCGCGACAAGGTGACGGCGTTGCCCAATGTGAAGGTCAATATTGGCCAGCCCATCTCCCACCGGATCGATCACATCATGTCCGGCGTGCGGGCGCAGATCGCCGTCAAGGTTTTCGGGAACGACCTGCGCGAGCTGCGAAACGCCGCCCAGGACATTCAGACGAAAATGAGCGAGATTCCCGGCGTCGTCGATTTGCAGATCGAGCCGCAGGTCGAGATTCCCGAGGTGCGGCTCAAGGTCAAACGCGACGTGGCCGGCCGCTATGGCCTCGCCCCGGGCGATGTCGAGAAGCTGTTGGTGACGGCGTACAAGGGCCGCACCGTCTCGGTGGTGCTCGACCAGGACCGCTACTTCGACCTGGTCGTCTGGTACGACGAGAAGTCGCGCAGCGATCCGGCGGTCATCGCCGAGACGATTATCGACACGCCCTCCGGACGCAAAGTGGCCCTGGGACAGGTGGCCGAAGTATGGGAGACCACCGGGCCGAACACGCTCAATCACGAACACGTTCAACGGCGGATCGTCGTTTCGTGTAACGTTCAGCACCGTTCGTTGGGCGACGTCGTGGAGAACATCCAGACCGCACTGAAGCCCGTTGAGGAGAAACTCCGCAATCTGCCGGGCGGGAGTTACCGCATCGAATACGAGGGGCAATACCAGGCGCAGCAGCAGGCCACGCTCCGGTTGCTGATCCTGGGAATTCTGGCGTTTGTCGGCGTTTTTCTGTTGTTGTGGAAATGCCTGGACTCGTGGCGCGGCGCCGCCCAGGTCTTCTTCGTAAATCTGCCGCTGGCGGCGCTCGGATCCGTGGTCGCGTTGATGTTGGTGAATCGCCCGGAGTGGTCCGAGCTCCGCGCGGCCCCCATCTGGCAGTGGCCGCGAATTTGGGCCTCCGCCACCACGCTCTCCGTGGCTCACTGGGTCGGCTTCATCACTCTCATCGGCATCGTCAGCCGCAATGGCATCATGATGATCTCGCATTACATTCATCTGATGAAGCACGAAGGCCAAGCGTTTTCCGAGGAGATGATCGTCCGCGGCAGCCTGGAGCGGTTGTCGCCGGTGCTGATGACGGCGTTCGTGGCGATCATCGGCCTGATCCCGCTCGCCCTCGGCGCGGGGCAGACCGGCAAGGAGATCCTGCACCCCCTGGCGATCGTGGTGATCGGCGGATTGCTGGATTCGACCCTGATGGATCAAATCGTGACGCCGGCGGTGTTCTTCAAGTTCGGCCGCAAGGTGTACCAACCGCCCAAGGCCGACGACGCGAAGGCGCTGAACGCCCCGTGGGACGACGCCTGGACGGAACGTCGCCTGGAAAGTTAGCCGAGTCGAGAAACGGATTGGATCGACAAAAGCAGATGTTTTCCAAGTACTCCCGGAGGGATTCGAACCCCCAACCCTCGGTTCCGAAGACCGATGCTCTGTCCAGTTGAGCTACGGGAGCAAGCGAATACACATTGTATCTGACGCAAGGCATGGCGGCCAAGCGGCGCTCTTTTTGGC
>DATJGQ010000963.1:0-10786 GCA_035494815.1 Gemmataceae bacterium | reverse complement strand
GGCGCCGAGCAGGTGACAGGAGCTGTGCCAAGCGCCGAAGTCAAAGTCGCCGGGATCGCCGGGGCCGAGATCGTCGCCGGTGATGACGGCCCGGTCGGCCCACATCTGCCGCAGCAGGTTGACGTTCGTCGCCGAGTTTTGCAGATCGCCCGACGCGGTAACCTGGAACTTCAATGTGCCGCGCGGGGCGGGCGTGGCGAGCGCTGCGTCGGGCACGGGCGGCCTCCGATCGGGCCGGGCGCGGTCAACTTGTTCCGTGGTGACCTTATACCACATCGGGCAGACGACAAACAACGACCTGCTTTTGTGGAATCCAGCGACGCCGCCCGCACGGCCGTTTCTTCACGCCGTTTTCTTATGGAGTTTTTCTGGCAATCGATCGGGGCCTGACTTACGATCGGTTGACACCGCGATCACCAGAGCACTTCCCACGGAGATCGCCATGTCCACACCCACCGAAGTTCCGTTCATCCGTCCGTCCGAACAAGGTGCCAGCGGGCTCGAGTCGATCGGGCGAGCCGCCAGTCCCCAGAGCCTGGTACTTTAGCGACTGTTCCGCAGAGGCCTGCGCCATGATGTCCGGCGTGTCCATGAAAGAGATCCGCGACGCCATCTTGGACGCGTACACGCCGCAGACGCTGCAAATGTCTCTCGCGTTCCTGCTGAACGAGCAGTTGGCAAACATCACGCCGCCCGGGCCGTTCGATTACGTGGTGTTCACCTTGGTCCAGTGGGCGGACAAGAATGGTCGCGACGTCGAACTGGTTGAGGCTCTCGGCAAAGACCGGGCGCGCAATTTGAAAATGCAACAGATCCTCAAGAAATATGGGATGGCCGTGCCGGTCGGCGTGCAGGAGGCCGGCGGGGCGAAGGCGGCCACGGACGCCGCCGACGTCGGGCTGGAAAAGATCATCCGCCCGCACCTGGACATGCCCGATTTCGGTTTGTGGCGCGAGGCGATGACGCGGGTCGAGGGGCAGGTCTGCCGGATCACGCTCAATGGTCAGGCGCAGGGCACCGGCTTCCTCGTCGGGCCGGACGCGGTGCTCACGAACTACCACGTGATGGAGCCGGTGATCAGGAAACTGGTCGGCCCGGCGGGCGTCGAATGCCAGTTCGATTTCAAGCTGCTCAAGAACAAAACCGCGCCGTATTCGCCGGTCAAACTGGCGAACGACTGGTTGATCGACCACAGCCCTTACACGGCGAACGAAAAACAAGGCACGCCGGACCTGGCGCCACCGCCGACGGTCGACGAGCTCGACTATGCGTTGATCCGGCTCGCGGTGCCGTTCGGGTCGCAGCCGTGGGCGAAGTCGCCGGACGCGAACGGCAACGCGCCGGCCCGTGGCTGGGTGCGCGTGCCGGATCAGCCGCCGGCCGTTGGCGAGAAGATGGCGATCATCATCGCTCAGCACCCGGACGGCGCGCCGATGAAACTCGCACTCGATACGGACGCGGTGAACAAAGAGAAGGGCTTCTGGCTCAACGCGCCGCAAACGCGGCTGCGGTATGCGACCAACACCGAAGGCGGCTCGAGCGGTTCGCCCTGCTTCGACTTTAACTGGCGCCTGATCGCGCTTCACCATTACGGCGACCCGAAGTACAGCGGCGGCGACCACCGACCTGGCGACTGGAACCAGGGCGTGCCCGTCGGGCAGATCCGCGCCCGGCTCGCGCGTGTCGGCAAGGCTGATGCGCTCGGCGGCGATGGCGGGTAGAATGCCGGTACTCGGCGCGATTTTGGGCATCGATCGATCGGGCATCGACAACGAGGCCGTCATGCCGCCCGCGACCATGCATGAAACGCAAACACTGACCGAGCGTGTCCGCGACGCGTTGCTGGACGCGTTTACCGTTTCGGACTTGACGATTCTCCTGAGCGACCGGCTCGGGACGACTCTCGACGACGTGGTGAATCGGAACCAAGGCAACCGGGCGGTCGTTTTCGACCTTGTGCAATGGGCGCTGCGTCAACGTCGGCTGTGCGAATTGCTCGCGGTCGCGGCCGAACGCGTACCGGGCAGACCGATTCTCGCCGATCTTTGCAGCGAATGCCGGGTTCTCCCCCCGACAGATGCCACGACGCCGATCGACGATGACCGCCTGCGCGAAGCCGTCGTTCTGTTCGCCGAGCGGTTCAGACAAAGAAGGCGGAGCGTCCGTTGGCTCGAGGCGTACAAATCGCTGCACGACGTCCTTCACGAGCTCGAGGACTTTCAAGACAGCATCCACCGGGTGGTGGCGGCGTCCCGCGGCGGCCCTCCTGGGCCCGACCCGGAGAGCGTTGCCGATCAACTGCGGGATTGGGCGACAACGGCGCGGGACCGGGCCGAACAGACCAAGCGGCCGGAGCGCCACCGGCCGTGGGTGCAGGAACTGGGGCGGTCCGTCGACGTGGTCGCCCTTGCGCTCACAGGCGCCGCCCCGCCGGCGGACGTCGTCGACCGCGCCGTCGAGCGGCTGGCGAACCTTCCGCCCGAGCGACAGTCCGGGTTGAACGACCTGCTCATCGACACCCTCGCCGACTTCAACACCGACGACCTGCAACAGCCGTTGGCCCAAGTGCTGGATGCCGTGCGGGCCGCCCGCGGTGGCGACGAGTTCGAGCGGAGATTGACCGAGTTCCAGGAGGCCGTGAAAACCGTCGCGGACCGAAGCCGCGATCACGATCTGTGTCAGAGGGTGAGTGACGTCCTGATCCAGGCGTTCCGGCTGAATGTTGTCACGATCGACAAGATAACCGATTGGACAGAGGCCCGCGCGTGGTTGAACGAATTGGCGGGCTACCGGCCCAACGATCTCCGCACGCAGCGGACGGCCGAGAGCGCCAACAAGTTCGACCAAGCCAACGCCGGGCCGGAGGCGACCGCCGCCTTCCGCCGGCTGGAGGAGCGGTTCGCGGACTTGTTCTCCTTCACCGACAAGGCGCTGCTTGCCGATACGCAGAGACTGGTATCAACGGCCGACGCCCTGAGTGGGCATCTGGACGGGGTTCTCAAATGAACCGGGACCGCTTCTCGTCGCTCGTCGAGCTGCAACAGGCTCATGACGACCTCTCCCGCTCCCAGGCGTCCACCAGTCGGACAGCCTCGGACCCGGCCCGCGTAGCGGAGTTCATCCGCCGGGCCGTCGCGACCGGCGCGGTACTCGACGGCCGCGAGGAACGGTCGGTGGCACAATCGCTCACGAACTTTTGGGCGAAGCGGCTTAAGGCAAGCACCCGCGCCGCCGCAGCCTCGGACGCGTCTCAGTCTTCGCCCGCGGACGGCACGGCGCCGTCCACGGAAGTGCCGCCACGACCTGCGCCGTCGGGAGCCGCTGCGCGTCCGTCGCTGCGGCCGTCTCCCGCGCCGAGCGACTCAATGTCGGCCGGCGATCTGCCGCTGAGCGAATCGGCGCTGGCCGGCGACTCGGCGCTCGCCGCGGAAAAACTCGCGAGTCGCCCCGCCGACGGCGATTTGATCGAGGACACGCTGCTGGCCGAATACGACTCGGGCACGCTGCGGGACTCGGCGGCGGCGGCCGATCGGGTCATCGAGACGTTGTCCGCTGAGGACGCGGAGCTCGCCCGGCGGCTGGTACTGCGGCTCGTGCGGTTGCGGCCGGAGGGCAAAAAATTCGACGCCATCCCGACGTCGCGGGCCGCCATGCAGACCTACGGCGACCCCGCGGCGGTCGACCGGATCATCGACCGGCTGGCGGCGACCGGCGTCGTTCGCGTGACGCCCGGCGAAAACCCGCTGGCCGACCGGATCGGGTTGCGGTCGGTGGATCTGCGAGAGGTCTGGCCCCGGCTCAACGAGTGGATGGACGCCCGCGTCGCCTTCCGCACCCGCGCTTCGTCCCCGCCGTCCGAGTCGGGCATTTCCCGGTTCGCAGATTCTGTGTTTACCTGGTTGACGAAGCATTTGGCCAGCATCAGCCGCTTTTTCGTGCGGCTCCGCCGCCGCGTCGCGCCGACGCCCTCGACGGAGATCTCGGAACGGGAACTCGACGACGCGGAAACTTACCATGACCCCAACGCGCGAGAGAGCGAGTATCTCCGGCGCGTGCGAGATCGGCGGCGGCGCCTGAACGAGGCGAACCGCGTGCTGGTGGTGCTCGCGACAATCCTGTTAGCGTTCGCCGCGCTCGGCTGGTGGCGCGCGCAATCACAAGCGAAGCTGGCAACCGAGAACGCCGATGTGGCGAAGTCGAACGAGAGCCTGGCCGCGGCGGAGAAAGAACGGGCTCAGAAGGCAGCCGACGCGGCCGAGGCCCAACGTCAGATCGCCGACGACCGGCTCAAGCTCTCGAGCCTGCGGCAAGTCTGCCGGGCGTGGGCCGAGTTCATTAACGCACGCGGCGCGGAACAGCGGCAAATCGCGCAGCACCGGTGGACATCTCTGGTCGGGCAGGACAGCGTAAAAGCGTCGTTGGCGGGGCATGTTGACCTGGAACAGTTGTGGAAATCGGCGGGCGGAGCCTACACGCAACAGACTGCGCCGCAGGCCGGGTCGCCCAAGGACCCGACAGCCGGGTACCACGTTCAATTAATTCAGGGGATCAAGAAGTTGCGGGACGAACTTCTCGGCTGCCAGACGGTACGGCCATCCTTAGAAGCGGCGCGAACTGTCGCCTTTGATATGGTCAGCTTTTGCGTCACCAACACGAGCGATTTGCTGGTGAACCAGAAGCGGGCCTATGGCGACGCCGTGCCGTATGTCCGGGAATTCTGGAACCAGTACTGGGGGGAAATGATCCTGGTCGAAGGCAATGACGTTGCCAATGCGATGGCGAACTACGGAAACGTTCTGAACGACTTGCGGGACTATGCAACCAGACCTGCCGAGGCGGCGTCTCCAGTCAACCCCGCCGCAGCTCCGCCGCAGCGAAAGCCCTCGGAGGAACTACTGGACAAACTCGGCAAGGCCCAGAATCGGCTGAGCGAAGCCATCGCAGCGGAGCTCACAAAACGGCTCGAGGACGTACTGCGTCATTGACTCCCAGACCGCCCCGTGCGGCCGTCCTCGCCGATCCATGTGAACGACCTACTTCCTTCCGAAGGAGTCGACTATGCTCATCGGCATCCCGGCCCGACGCCTTCTGATCGAGCGCCGACCCGCGGGATTGGAGACTGTGGGCACGTCGGCCGCCGAATGGGCCGCGGCGACTCCGCCGGACAGCGCGGCGCATCCGTGGGACCTCGCGCACCGCGCCGTTCGGCAGCCGGCCGCGCTCGGCCTGGAGTCCGTGCAGGCGCCGCATTACGCCGAGCCCGATTTCGTACAAGCCTTTCCTTTTCCGCGACCGGAGAGTGGCGGCTTCGAAGGGACCGGCGGGCCCTGCGAGGACCGCAGCCCGGACGCGTTCTGGCCGGTCGGGACGCCGCGACACGGTTGGCACCTCGACGCCGAGCATTCGCAGCTGAAAGCGGCGCGGGATCGGGTGGGCGATTCCGCGGCCGCGCGGGCGGTACGAATCGCCCACCTCGACACGGGCTTCGACCCGAATCACCCGACCCGGCCGATCAACCTGCGCGGGGACCTCGGAAGGAACTTCGTCGACGATGACTTCTCCGACGCCACCGACCCCGGGCGGCATTCGCCCGCGGCGTCACCCGGTCACGGCACGGCGACGCTCGCACTCCTGGCGGGTAATAGCGTGCAGGTCCCGTTCACCGGCTTCGACGACCTGCTCGGTGGCGCCCCGTACGCCGAAGTGGTGCCCGTCCGCATCGCCAACTCGGTGATTCACTTCGCGACGAGCGGCATGGCCGCCGGGATCAATTATGCGGTCGACGTCGGGGCGGCAGTGGTGACGCTGAGCATGGGTGGCGTGCCGGCCCGGGCATGGGCGACGGCGGTCAACCGAGCCTACGATTCCGGCGTCGCGATCTTTGCCGCCGCGGGCAACCGGTTCGGGCCGTCGCCGCCGACCACGATCGTCTGGCCGGCGCGGTTCGGCCGGGTGACCGCCGTCTGCGGCGCCACCGCGGACAAGACGCCGTACTACAAGGAAGGGTTGCACCGGCACATGCAAGGCTGCTTCGGGCCGCCGGCTAAAATGCAAACCGCCGTGGCCGCGTACACGCCGAACGACCCCTGGGCGTTGATGGGCTGCGGCGCCATGGTCGGCTTCGGCGGCGGCACTTCCTCCGCGACGCCGCAGGTGGCGGCGGCGGCGGCCCTCTGGCTCGCCGCGCACCCGGCCCCGAGCAACACCGCGCCCTGGCAGCGGGTCGAGGCCGTTCGCCACGCGCTGTTCAACAGCGCCGACCGCTCCGAACCCGACACCGAAACTTATTTCGGCCAAGGCCTGTTGAAAGCGTCGGCGGCGCTCGAAATCGCGTTCCGCACCGACCTGCCGCCGTCCCCGGTGGACGACGTGACGTTTCCCTGGCTGCGATTGCTGGGCGGGCTCGAAGCGACGACGCCGGTCGAGGGCGTCGAGCAGATGTATGAAGTGGAAGCGCTGCAGGTCTTTCTTCTCAACCCACAGTTGCAAGCCCTGGCCGGCGGAGCCGACCCGGTGACCGACAGCTTGACCCCCGCCGAGCGCCAGGCGATGTTCCGTCGGATGCGAGAGCTGCCGCGCATCTCGCAGGCACTCCGGTCAAAGCTGGACCAGATCTTGCGGTAAGGCCGATCATGATGAAGACGGCCGTCAGGAGTTCGTTGCGATTCCGCGTTCGCCGGCATTGTTACTCGTAGCCATCGGCTGTAACAGCCAGTCTAACGGCCTTGCACTCTTCGGCGACGCGGAAGACCTCTGCGGCGTCCGCCAAGGCGACTCGTGGGCCGACCAGGTTGGCAAACGGGAAGTCACGGTGGTGAGTCGCAAGAAATGCGAGTGCGTCGCGGAGGTCGTTGGGATGATAGTTGTGAACGCCCTGGATGGTGAGATGACGGCGGACGACTGTCTCCGGCAGCACAGGCACCGGCCGCGTGGGAAGGACCGTTCCGGCCCACAGACAACGGCCGCCAATGCGGACGCGGGCCATCGCTTCTTCGGCGGCGGCCGCGACCCCGCTCAACTCCACGGCCAAGTCGACACCATATTCTTCGGTCGCGGCGTGAACGACGTCGGCCAATTGAGCGAGGTCGCCGACGGCGTGCGTGGCGCCGAACGCGGTCGCGCGACGGAGCCGGTCGACGTCAGGATCGGCGACGATCACGGCTCGCGCCCCGCGAGATCGCGCCACGGCCGCGGCCGTCAGACCGAGTAGTCCCGCGCCGAAGATGAGCACGGTCACGCCGTCGAGCGCGCCGGCCTGCCGCAACACGGCCATAACGGTGGCGGTCGCGCAGCCGGCCGGACAGGCGACGAAGTCCGGCACGCCGTCCGGGACGCGAAAGATCGCCGTTCGCGGTGCCAGCAGCACGTGCGTCGCCAGCCCGCCGCGCAGGTCGCGCGGCCCGGCGAACGGTTCGTGGCCGTACTTGAGCAGCCGCTCACACTTCTGCGGCAGGTCGCGGGAACAGAAAAAACAATTCCCACAGCCGACGGCCACGGCCCAGACGACGCGGTCACCGACCGCTAACGGACGTCCGTCCAGCGAGAGAGGCGGACCGTCGGTCGAAACAGTTTCGATGCGGCCCAGGATCTCATGGCCGAGCACCGTCGGGCACGTCACGGGGCGGCGGCCGGCCGCGGTGTGCAGGTCGCTCCCGCACAGCGTGCACGCCAGAACGCGGACCAACACCTCGCCCGCGACCGGCGCCGGCAGCGGCATGGCCACGCGCCGCAGCGGCAGGCCCGGGCCGTCGAAGAGCATGACATAACCGTCCGCGGACATCGGTGATCTCAAGGACGGGCGCCGGCCGCGAGCCGGCGCGTGAGTTCGTCGAGCAGAGCCGGCAGGTCGGCGGCGGAAGGGATGATCTCGTGGGCTCCGGCCGCAAGAAGTTTACGACCCGCGGCGCGGGCCCGCTCCGCCCGTTCCGGCTCGGGCATGGCGGCGAGTTCGGCCGCGGTGCAGCCGATTTCACTTCCGCTGTCGGTCACGCCGACACTCCAGACGCCCGCGTTCCGGCCCTCCTGAATGTCCGGGACGGTGTCCCCGACTTTGACCACGGCCGCCGGCGGGTAGACGTCAAGCATTTCCATCAGTCGATAGATCATCCACGGCGACGGCCGGCCCGCGCGAACGTCGTCGGGGCACAGCGTCGCGTCCGGCGCATAACCGCGTCGGCGGGCGGCCCCGGCGGCCCGATCGGCGGCTTCCCGGAAGTACCCGGTCGTGCCCCCGATCTTCACGCCGCGGCGGCGCAATTCCGTTACGGCGTCGAGCAGCCCCGGCACCGGCTCGGCGTAGTCGTCGATCACCTCAAGTTGCAGCGGGACGAACGCGGCGTACACGCGGTCGACGTCGTCATCGGTCGCGTGACGCCCGTGTGCGGCGCGCCACCGCTCGGCAACCGCCGGGACCCGAAGGAGCGCGGCGATGTGGTCTCGCTTCGGGAGACCCATCGGCCCGCGCGCTTCCGCCCGCGAGATGGCGACGCCGCATCGGGCGAACGCCTCCATGAACGGCGCCACAGGTGCGAACGACCCGTGATCGACGGCCGTCCCGGCCCAATCGAGGACGACCAGGCGAATCGAGGGTGGATCATTCGCCATGATCAGCCTCCGACGCTCCGCGGCCGGCCCGCTCCTGCCGGAGCCAGTACACGGCGGCCACCGCGGAAGTCAGACCGGCCGCCGACGCCAGAGCGAAGAACGCCGCCAACCACCCGTAGGTCTCCGCAAGCGCGCCGATGCCGGAGCCGGACAGGACCGCGCCGAAGTAGCCGGCCGCGTCGATCAAACCGGCCGCCGTTGCGCCGCCGCGGCGACCGCCGAGGTCGAGCGCGATCACTCCGGAGCAGAAGGTGTACGGCGCCATGAGAGTCAACGCCACAGCCCCGATCAGAATGAGTGCTGTGCCCGGACGGCCGCGAACATCGGCCATCCCCAGTGCCAAGAGCGCGGCCGTCAGTGCCAAAAGGGATGGAAAAACGATCCGCCCGCGGCCGCCCCGGCACCAGTCCGACAACGCGCCCGCCGCCAACGCCGCCAAAGCCCCGGCTCCGGGGAACACGGCGCTCGCCGCCGCGGCCCATGCCGGCGGAAGGTCCGCCTCCTCCTTGAGAAACAAAGGCGTCCAATAGTTAAACGTCTCGCGGATTAACGTCAGGCCGAAGTTCATCCCGCACGCCAGCCAGAACGTCGGGTTCTGAAGAAGGGGACCGAGGAGTGTCCAAATGCCGATCGGCTTGTCCGCCTCAGAACTTGACGGCGACTCCGGATCGGTTAAGCCGACGTCTCGCGGACGATCCCAAATCGTGACGGTGCCCACCAGGCCGATCAAGGCGAGGGTCCCGGCGGAGGCGAAGAACAAGCCGCGCCAGCCGACGCCGAGATCCATGATCTGGCCGAGATACAATCGCGCGAGACTATCCCCGATCAAGTAACTGAGGGATAGGACTCCCATGACGGTCGCGTAAACGCGCACCGGATACCATCGGCCCGCGATGCCGACCAGCGCGCCCCAACCCATCGACTGTACGAAGCGGTTGGCCACCCAAATCACCAGAAAGGCGGTCAGGCCAGAACTCAGCCCGAACGCGACGACGCACGCCGCCGACAGGAACATTCCGAGCAGAAAGATGCGGCGGCCACCGACCAGGTCTGCCAGTAGGCCGTTGACGATCTTCCCTAACGCATAAGCGACCAAGCCGGCCGAACTGAGCAGGCCCAGTTCCTTCTTGCCGATGTCGGGGAACTCGTCCACGATCAACGGGGCGGCGACCGACAGATTAGAGCGGCAAATGTAGTAGCCGGCGTAACCGGTGAACAGGGCGGCCAGGGTCACGGTGCGCCAGCGGGCGAGCCGTCGGTCCGATACGGGAACGCCGCTCGGCTCACCCATGCCCGACTCTCCGACCGCAGGTGACTTCGGTCTGAACATCGCCAAGCTAACTGAGGGTTGCCTGCGAAGTCCATTAATAGTTGGCGAAGTTGCCTAATTCCCGTCAGCCGCGGTGCTCAGCCTCCGGCTAAGTGGAGGTCCGAGCCGGTGTCAGTCACCCGACCGAATAAACACATCGACCTGTTGACCGACATAGACGTTCTCCCGCCCAGGTTCGATGGCGTAGATCACTTGCAGGACACGCGTATCGATGCGTTCGGTGTTGTCGCCGGTGAGGGCCTTCTTTGGGATCGCCAGCGGTTCGACGCGGACGAAACGGAGGGCCAGTTCTTGGTTCGTTTCACCGCGCGGGTACGCGACGGCGTTCGCACCGGCACGGAAGCGCGGCAAGTCCCGTTCGTCGACGTCCACGCGGACATGGCACGTGCGCGTCTCGCCGAGAACCATCAGGGGCTTCGTGTCCAGCTCGCCGATCCGCTCGCCCGGCCGAACGTTGACCTGGAGGACCACTCCGTCCACCGGCGCCGTCACGACGGCGCGATCGATTTCCGTCTTCAACTGCTCGACCCGGGCCTGGGCTTCCTTCACCGCCGCCTCGGCGACGAGCAGGTCCGGCTTCCAGGCGCCCGCCCTCAGCAGATCGTATTCCGCCTCGGCCTGAGCCCGCTCGTGGGCGGCCGCTTCGTACATGAGTTGCTTAGTCACGTGCTCTTCCTGCGCGATCGCGCCGGTGCCGATGATCCGTTTCGTTCGCTCGGAGTCGTCGAGCAGGCGGTTCGCCTTGGCCGTCGCCGCCTGGACCTTCGCCACAGCCGGCGGCAGGTCCTCGGGCCGCGGCTGTTGTTGCAGCTTGGCCAGTGCCGCCCGGGACCCGACGACTTGAGCTTCCGC
>DATJGQ010000962.1:0-5395 GCA_035494815.1 Gemmataceae bacterium | reverse complement strand
TGCTCACCGCCCCGCTTGGCGAAGTCAGCGTCGTGTTGAGCAAGTTCTTCGCGGCGTTGATCTACTACCTGCTGTTGTGGGTCCCGTGGGGGCTCTTCCTGATCGAGCTGCGGGTCGACGGCGGCAAGCCGTTCGACTACCTGCCGCTCCTGAGTTTCTACGGGGCGCTCGTGTGCTCGGGCGCGGCGTTCGTCGCCATGGGCTTGTTCTTTTCGAGCCTGACGCGGAACCAGATCATTGCGGCCGTCATGACCTTTATGGGCATGATGTTTTTGCTGATCTTCTTCCTGTTGGAGCGGCTCAACGTGGGCCCGACGCTCGCGGCGCTCTTCAAGCAGCTCTCGTTCATCGACCTCTGGATCACCAGCCTTGGCGGCAAGCTCTACATCCGCGACGTCGTCCTGCAACTTTCGGTCGCGGCCTTCTGGCTCTACCTCACCGTCAAAGTCTTGGAAGCCCGGAAATGGAGTTGAAAGCCGCTTGCGGCTTTGCGGACACCGTCAAATGACTACATCCGAAAATAACACGCCCGACCCGATCGCCCGGTTCGCCGCCAGCCGCGGCACGGCCGGACTGATCTTAATGGCGATCGGCGTCGCGCTCGCCGCGGGCGTTGCCACGCTCGTGGCCAAGATCGGCAGCGACTTCCTGCTGCTCTCGATCCTGGGAGGCGCCCTGGCACTCTTATTCCTCGTCGTCGGCGTGATGGTTCGGCACACGCCCGCGTCCGCCGGCGAAGGCCCCGCAATTAACGATTTGGTCCGCATTTACCTGTTGAGCCTCGGCGGCGTCGCCGGACTGCTGATCGCACTCATGGGCCTGGCGCTGCATTACTACTGGTGGAATGACCTGACCGACTGGCTGCGACTGGGTAACCGCGATAGGGCCTGGCATGTCCTCGTCGCCCTGGCCGTCCTGATCGCCGGGCTGGCGATCATGTTCGTCAGTCTACAGTTCGTGCGCTCGGCCGAGCGGACGAGCGCCGTCTTGCGGCGGATGGTCTACGGCTACAACGCCGTCCTCACTGGCCTTTTGTTGCTCCTCATCCTGACCGTGGTCAACGTGTTGGTCGGGCTGAAGTTTACCGGCGTCATCGACGCAACGCAGAGCGGGCAGTTCACGCTCAGCGAGCCGACGACCAACGTCCTGAAAGGCCTCACCCAGCCGGTGCACATCTACGTGATCTGGCCGACCGACGACGAGTACCTCGACCAGCTCAAGAGCCTGCTCGGCAACTTCCAGGACGCGAACCCGCGGATCAAGGTCGAATACCTCTCGCCGCTGCACGACCGCAACGCCGTCTTGGAACTGACCCGCAAGTACAAGGGGAAACTGGAAGAACGGTACGGCGTGCTCCTCGTCCAAGGTGACGAGACGCCGGAGAACGCCACGTTTCTCAAGCCGAACGACCTGTTCACCGAGGAGGGGTTCGGCCCGGCGCAGTCGACGAAATTCCGCGGCGAGGACAAGCTGGTCGCGACGCTCGCCGGGGCCAGCGGCGCCAAGGGCAAGACGATCGTCTACGTGACCCAAGGCGCCGGCGAGCCGGACCTGAACGACGTCAGCCAGCGCGAAGCGGACAAGGGCCTGGGGACGCTCAAGGACCGGCTCAACCAGCGCGGCAACCTCGACATCCGGCCGCTCAAGCTTAACCCGGCCGAGCCGAAGGTGCCCGACGACTGCAATGTGCTGATCGTCGCCAACCCGAAGGCCCCCGTGTCGGTCGCCCTCGACCGGGAAATCCGCGATTACGTGACCGGGCCGAAGAAGGGCAAAGCGATCTTCCTGCTCGACGTCTCGCCGTCTCCCGACGACAAAGTTGTGCCGCCGACCGGCCTTGAGCGGCTGCTCGGCGAATTCGGCGTCGAGGTGTCGAACACGTTCGTCGTCACCATTCTGGAGCAGGGTAACGTCGTTTCGCCGGAGGACGTGGCAATCTGCGCGGTCAACGACAGTCTCGGCCAGTCCGGCAACGAACTGGCCCGGGCCTTCGCGGGTCGCGCGCTGGTTCTGCCGAGTGCGCGCGCCATCCGGCCGTCTCCCACGGGCACCCCGGCGTACCGCGTCGAACCGTTGCTGCAGACGTCGAAGAATTACATGGTCTGGACCGAGAATGACCCGAGCGCGAACCTGGTCCAAAAGCTGCGGACGGTACTCAGCAATCCCACCGAGGCGAAGCGCGTGCTCGCGCAGGATCAGGTGACCGCGGCGTTGCTCGTCACCGAAGCCTCCCCCGTCCCGCCGATGCCCGGCACGCCGCCGCCGAACGCCAAGCCGCGACTGGTCGTCTTCGGCGATACGACCTTCCTGACCAACCCGTACGCGTCCGAGCGGGCCGGCCGGCCGAACGTCTCGTTCTTCGCCAGCACGATCGACTGGCTGGCCGAGCGGTCTTCCAGCTTCGGCGTCGAATCGAAGTCGCTGCCGATCTTCGCCCTGGACCCGTCGGCGGCCGAGCGGTCGACGCGAATGTATTTCCTGCCGCTGGTCCTGTCGCTCGTCGGCATCATCGGCCTCGGCGCCGGCGTCTGGGTCGTCCGCCGCCGGTAAACTGCTTGCGGCTATGCGCGAGATTTCCAAGCATGAACTTCAAAACCACTTACATCTTCTTCGGCATACTCATCGCCCTCCTCGGCGTCGCCGCGTTCACGCTGCTCACCGGCCCGAAACCCGGCTCCGAAGGGCTGTTGCTCGCGAACCTCAAGTCGGCCGACGTCACGGCCGACAAGGTCACCCGCG
This sequence comes from Gemmataceae bacterium, assembly GCA_035494815.1. Lineage (GTDB taxonomy): Bacteria > Planctomycetota > Planctomycetia > Gemmatales > Gemmataceae > DATJGQ01. The sequence goes on along the minus strand of DATJGQ010000962.1, from coordinate 2,656 downwards.
TCACCGTCGAACGCACGCAGCCGACCGAGACCAAGCTCGTCTTCGCCCGCGACGGCAAGCAGTGGAAACTCGAGAAACCGTACCCGGCGAAGCTCGACAGTCAGCAGGTCGACAGGGTCGTCGGCGACTTCCTCAACGCCCGCACCGAGACCAAAGGCACCGACTTGACAGGGAGCCTGTCGAATTTCGGCCTCGACAACCCGTCGATGTCGGTGACGCTCGACACCGAGGGCGGCCGGTCCGAGACCGTCTACCTCGGTAACGTGACGGTCGGGTCGCCGGAGACCGCGCTCGTTTACGTCACGAGTTCCGAAAACCCGAAGACGCCCGCCGCCCTGAAACGGTCCAGTCTCGGCGGCCTCTTCAGGACCGACGTCACGAACCCGCCCACCGCCGGCGACCTGCTCAAGAGCGTCACCGATTTCCGGTCGAAGGATCTGATCCTCGAAGACACATTCACGCCCGCCGATGTCGTCACGTCGATCAAGCTCAAGAGCGACAAGGGCGAGGTCGCGCTCAAGAAATCGTCCGGCGGCGGCTGGGAGTTCGAGAAGCCGGAGAAATTCGGTGAGGCCGACACCGACGGCGACACTTTGGCGTCCACCTCCGGGACGGAGCAGACGCCGAGCGGCGTCAAGCCGCTCTTGACCGCGATCAAGAACATCCGCGCCGTCTCGAACCAGGACTTCATCGAAAACGTCACCGACTTCGCGCAATACGGCCTAGAACCCGGCAAGGAAGCGGCGCGGATCGAAGTCGTCCGGCCGGCGAAGAGCGGCGGCGAAGGAATGGTCACTGAAGTCCTGTTGATCGGCAAGAAGGAAGAGAATGGCAACCGCGTTTTCGTACGTCCCGGCGGCGAGGCGGTCGTAGTCAAGGTCGACGACGGCCTGATCGAGCCGATCCGCAAGGTGATCGAGAAGCCGAGCAGCCTCCGGAGCCGCAGCTTCGCCCCGCAGTCCGTGACGCAGGCGGACGGCATCGACGTCCAGGTCGGCAACGACCCGCCGGTCGAACTCCGCAAGGTCGGCGAACCGGCATCCTGGAAGCTCTTCGACGCCCAGGGTCACGCGACGAACGCTAACGCGACCGCGGTGACTTCGCTGCTCAACGAATTGAGCGGCCGGCGACTGGTCAAAGAGTTTCCGGATCCTACCGCCACCGACGCGGCCCTCGGCCTCGACAAACCGGCGGCGACCGTTTCCATCTGGGTCAACGGCATCGTGCCGGAGGAGAAGAAGGAAGAAAAGAAAGACGAGAAGAAAGACGAGGCCAAGGACAAGGCGAAGGACGAGTCGAAAGACAAGGCGAAGGACAAGGACAAGGACAAATCGAAGGACGCGGCCAATCCAGAAGAGAAGAAGGAACCGACGATCAAAAAGCCGAAGATGCAGGCGGAGCCGACTGTCAAGTTGCTCTTCGGCAAGCGCGACAAGGACCTGCTCTACGTCCGCCGCATCGCCGGCACTACGAAGGCCGACATGGCCGTCCCCGATTCGCTGCTGGCCAAGGTCACCCGCGGCCGAATCGACTACGTGGACCCGACGCTGCCGTCGTTCACCCGTGACCAGACCGAGAAGCTGACCTTCAACCGCGGGGCCGAGACGTTCGTCATCGAGAGAACCGTCAAGGAGGGCGCGAAGGGACCGACGTGGGAGGTGAAAAAGCCCGACAACTACTCCGGCCGCACCGCCGACGAGGGTAAGGTCGAACAGATCGTCGGCGAACTGAGCGGATTGCGGGCCGAACGCCTCTGGGCCGAGAAGCCGACCGACAGGGAACTCGAACGCGCCGGCCTCAAGCCGCCGAAGGTCGAAGTCACCGTCGGCCTCAAGGACGACAAAGATAAGCCCCGCGTCTATCAGTTCGGCGCGGAGACTGATGACAAGACCGGCGTCTACGCCAAACAGGGCGGCCGCGACCTCGTCTTCGTCGTCCGCAAGCAAGTCGTCGACGCGATCGAGCAGGGCGAACTGCTCGACCCGACCGTCTTCAGGCTGGACTTGTCCAAGGTGCAAGGCATAAAGCTGACGGGCTGGAAGGACGTCGTCGGCAACGAGATGACGCTCGACATGGAGCGGAAGGGCACGAACAACTGGTCGATGAAGGGGACCAGCACATTCAAGCTCAGTGCGCCGCAGGCGGAAAGTTTTCTAAGCGGACTGACGTATGTCCGGGCCGACAAGTTCGTCGTCTTCAAAAGCGGGCCGAAACCCGAGCACAAGCTCACGCCGGCCGAGGGGGCGCTCAAGATCGAGATCACCGTGGACGGGGAGAAGGAGCCGATCATGCTCTCGATTGGCGCGCCGGACGCGGACGGCAAGTCGTACTACGCCCAGAGCAGCAAGCTGCCGGGGGACGTGTTCCTCGTGCCGAAAGAGAAGTTCGAGAAATGGAAGAGCCGGCCGACGGTGTTCTCGGCGGAGTGAGTTTCCCGCAAAACCTGTGGCGCCGCGACCGGAGGCTTTGCGAGGCGATCGCCATCCGTCGGGGCGTTCCTGGCGCCGGTCCTGTTGTCGAATCGCCCGCGCCGGCTCGGCTACGCCGCCTTGTGCCTGCTGTCGTTCGCCGCCGGAAACCGAATAATCCCACAACCAGCCCGAAGCGGGAGCGAGGGACGCGTGTCACGAATGACACGCGTCCCTCGCTCGCGCTT
>DATJGQ010000961.1:0-11156 GCA_035494815.1 Gemmataceae bacterium | reverse complement strand
CCGCGAGGTGAATGGCATCATGCTTGCTTTAGAGGTGTAGCAGCGATTCACCTGAATCGATGACGCGAATCAGTCGTCTCAAGCGCACGTGAGACGAAACAGCCGGGGTCGGCCCAGCGGCCCCGGAGCCCTTACACGCGGGGCCGGCCCAACGGCCCCTCGCCCAGCCCAACGGGGTCGGCCCAGCGACCCTGTCGCCCAACCGGGGTCGTTCGCCCAACGACCCCGGTTCCCTTACAAGGCCCCTCTCGCCCAGGGGGCGCCTGGGGTCAAGAGCACGGGATGGCGGCGCCCCTCTCTCGCCTCCCGGCTCTTGACCCCGTCAAGGGGCGGGAAGCCACATCAACTCCCCTCGCCGACGCAACTTGTTGCCATTCCTTTCGGCCCTATAGTAAACTCTGCATCCCGAACCGACATGACCCGCCACCATTGGGGGAGCGGTAATGCGCACCTGGCTGCAAGACGTCATCCTCGCCGTCAAAACCGTCGGGCAGGGGATGTACGTCACGCTTTGGTATTTCATTCAGACGTATCGCCGGAAAGCCTTCACACAGCAGTTCGAATATCCCGAGCGGCCGGTGCCGGTGAAGCCGCGCTACCGCGGGTTCCATCGCTTCGACCTGACCACTTGCATCGGCTGCGACAAGTGCGCCAAGGCGTGCCCCGTCGATTGCATCTACATCGACAAGATGAAAAACCCGGTCGGCAAAGGTTTCCGCGTGACCGGGTTCAAGATCGACTACACGAAGTGCATGTTCTGTGCGCTGTGCGTGGACCCGTGCCCGGTCGATTGCATCTTCATGGGCTCGACTTACGATCAGAGCTGCTTTAGCCGCGACGGCTGCATCGTCGATTTCGCGAGGTTGCCGCTGGAGACGGCGTGGGGCCAGGCGTCGCTGAACCCGATCGGCGTGGCGGCGTCGAAGCTGCAGACGGAACCGGTCTGGGTGAAGCCGCCGGACCCGCCGCCGCCGCCGAAGCCGGCCGCTCCCGCGCAAACAGGTGGTTAGGTGGTTGGGTGGTTGGGCGGTTTGTCTTCAACCACCCAACCACCGGTTTCTGGAGATTTGATGATGCCCGAGACGGTCGGCTACCTGTTGATGTTCACGGGGATCGGCGTCGCGTTCGTGCTCGTGAACCTCACGGTCGGCTGGTTTCTGCGGCCCTCGAAGATGGACGCCGAGAAGGGCACCATCTACGAGTGTGGCGAGCCGTCCGTCGGCAGCGCGTGGGTGCAATTCGATTTGCGGTTCTACGTCGTCGCCCTGCTGTTCGTCATTTTCGACGTGGAAATGGCGTTCTTCTTCCCGTGGGCGGTCGTCTTTGGGCAGGCCAACCAGTTGGCCGACCCGCGGCTCCCTGCCGAAGCGCGGGCGGATAAGACGCTGAACTTCTACGTCGCTCCAGTGCATACCACCGACCCGAACTGGGCTAAAGATCCGGAGACTTTTCGCAAGCTGCTGACGATCGACCCGGCGAATGCTTCGGATGAAGAGATCGCTCAGCTGGTCCCGACGACCATCCGCGGCACTCCGGAGGCCAATCGCGATCGCGTGCAAAAGGCCAAGGCGGATGCGCTGGCCAACAACATCGCCACGGCGAAGGAGCTCGGCTGGCTGGCGTTCGCGGACATCCTGGTGTTCTTTGGCGTGCTCCTGGTGGGTTTCGCGTACCTGTGGAAGCGCGGCGACCTGAATTGGGTCCGGAGCCTCGCGTCGCAAAAGGTCGAGGAGGAGGCGCTCGCCCGCGACCGCCAGCGCGAGTTGCCGATCTTGTCCGAACGCTAATCACTCCGAAAGGAGATGCGATATGGGTTGGCTGGAAGGGCGATTCGAAGAGGGCGTCATCACGACGTCTTTGGAACAGGCGATCAACTGGGGCCGGCAATCGAGCCTCTGGCCGATGACGTTCGGCCTGGCGTGCTGTGCCATCGAGATGATGGCGACGGGCGCGAGCCGGTTCGACATCGACCGGTTCGGCGCCGGCGCGTTTCGCGCGACGCCGCGACAGGCCGACCTGATGATCGTCGCCGGTACGGTCAACTATAAGATGGCCAGCCGCGTCCGCCGGCTCTACAACCAGATGCCCGACCCGAAGTTCGTCATCGCGATGGGCGCCTGCACCTGCGGCGGCGGGCCGTACTACAAGTACGGCTACAACGTCGTGAAGGGCGTGGACCTGGTCGTGCCGGTGGACGTGTACGTACCCGGTTGCCCGCCGCGGCCCGAGGCGCTGCTCGAGGGCCTTATGCGGATTCAAGACAAGGTCCGCGGCATGAAGGACCTGACGAAGGAACAGCCGATCGACATGCCGATCCCCGCCCGCACGGGATTCGTCGAGGTGCCCGAGGAACTGAACACTCTCGACAAGGCCAACAAGTGGGCGGCCGACACCAAGGAGAAGGCCAAGCCGGCTAAAGCCTAAATGACATCACCAGCCCGAAGCGCGAGCGAGGGAACCGGGTCGCATCCCTCGCTCGCGCTTCGGGCTAGTAACCGGTAACATGACCTATATGCCGCCTGCTGACATCATCGCCGCCCTGAAAGACAAATTCGCGACCAAGATCAAGTCCGAGAAGACGGACACGATCGACCCGTTCGTCGTCGTCGACCCTGCGGACCTGCACGATGTCTGCCGGTTCCTCAAGACCGACCAGCGGCTGGCGTTCGACATGCTCGCCAACATCAGCGGCGTCGATTACCTCGAAATCGACCCGAAGAAGGCCCCTAAGGCCGGGTTCGACCCGCACATGGAAGTCGTCTATCACCTTCAGAGCTTCACGCACCAACACCGGTTCACGCTCAAGGTGGTGCTGCCGCGCTGGAAGGGAGACAAGGTGGGCGAATTGCCCGAGGTGCCGACGGTCTCCGATATCTGGCGGGTCGCGGACTGGCACGAAAGGGAAATCTACGACCTGTGCGGCGTGCGGTTCCTTGACCACCCGGACCCGCGGCGGATTCTCCTATCGGAGGACTGGGTCGGGCACCCGCTGCGGAAGGATTACGAATTCCCGCTGGAATATCACGGGATTCGAGGGAGATAAGCACATCGATGGCGACAGTCACTGACATCCGGCGCCCGGACCCCACCGTCGTCGAGTTCGACGTCCGCACCGACGAAATGCTCGTCAACATGGGACCGCAGCACCCGAGCACGCACGGCGTGTTGCGGCTCGCCCTGCGGACCGACGGCGAAGTCATTTCCGACGTGCAGCCCCACATGGGCTACCTCCACCGCTGCGCCGAGAAGATTGGCGAGAACGTCACGCCGATCCAGTTCATCCCGTACACGGACCGGATGGACTACCTCGCGGCGATGAACATGAATCTCGGCTACTCGCTCGCCGTCGAGAAACTGTGCGGCATGAAGCTGCCGGAAAAGGCGAACGTCATCCGCGTCATCATCGCCGAGCTGAACCGCATCGCCAGCCACTTGGTGGCAATGGGGACGTACGGCCTCGACCTCGGGACGTTCAGCCCGTTCCTCTACGCGTTCCGTGAGCGCGAACAGATCCTCGACCTGCTCGAAGAGGTCTGCGGCGCCCGGCTCACGTACAGCTACATCACAATCGGCGGCGTGCACGACGACCTGCCGCCGGGATGGGTCGAGCATTGCAAGACGTTCATCGAATACCTCAAGCCGCGGATCGAGGAGTATCACATCCTCCTGACGCGGAACCACATCTTCGTCAAGCGCACCGCCGGCATCGGTTTACTCTCGAAAGACATGGCCCTGAGCTACGGCTGCACCGGGCCGATGCTGCGTGGCTCACTCAACCGCGCGGCCGGCGATCCCGAATGGGACTTGCGACGACTGGAGCCGTACTGCGGCTACGAGAACTACGACTTCAACGTGGTCATCCCGCCGTTCCCAGAGCGGCCCGCGACCTCCGTGATCGGTGACGCGTGGCATCGGTACTACGTGCGCATGATCGAGGTCGTGGAGAGCATCAAGATCGTCGAGCAGGGCCTGCAGAAGTATGCAACCGCGCAGGGCTCGCACCGCATCGAGCCGCCTCGCCACCTGCCGGCCGGCGAGTGCTACGTCGAGAGCGAATGCCCCCGCGGGCAGATGGGCTTTCACGTCGTCGGCGCGCCGCAAAAGGTCAACGTGCCGCTGCGTGTGCGGGCAAAGTCGTCGTGCTTCGCCAACTTGAGCGTGACCAACGAGATCTGCCGTGGCTGCCTGATCGCCGATGTGCCGGCGATCGTCGGCTCGATCGACATCGTCATGGGGGAGATCGACCGCTGAGCCGGCAAAAACCGCACCAAAGGCAGTGGGGATGGCTGGCCGGCCTAGCCCCCGGTTCCTAAACCTTAGCTAGCCTTCGTGAAAAGCCCACGGGCTAGATTTCCCGTGGGCTTGTTCTTCCGTATGCGCGGCTTGACAGGGTTTGTGGCCGTAAATACAACACGGGTTCCGACTTTGTTGGACACCGTGCGTGGCTCGTCGGATGGACCGGAAGGAGTGACCCGTGGCCGGCTTTTCCAATGAACGGATCCGCATCCGAATGGAAAGCTACGACCATGAGGTGCTGGATCGCACCGCGTTCGAGATCGTGGACACCGCCCAGCGGACCGGGGCGGCGGTGCACGGCCCCATCCCGCTGCCGACGCGGGTGGAACGGTACACGGTCCTGCGCAGCCCGCACATCGATCGGAAGTCGCGCGAGCAGTTCGAGATCCGTACGCACAAGCGGCTGATCGACATCATGCAGCCGACCGGGAAGACGATCGAGGCGCTCAACAAGGGACTGAGCCTGCCGCCGGGTGTGGACATCAAGATCCGGGTGATGTCAGCGACCGGCTGAGCGGCCGAGACGGTTTGGCGACGCCGACGCCCCTCCGACGAACCGCGGCCGAAGATAACCGAACGGCGACCCCCGCAGGCGCCTTCCCCCGAAGGCAGCCCGTGGTTGGTGTCACCGCATGCGATCGAGAACGAGGGCCACCGCCGTGGCGAAGAGCGAACAACCGGCCGCCGGCAAGATCACCCTGAAGGTCCTCAACCGCCAGGGCCAGGACGCCGGTACCGTCGACGTGGACCCCGCCGATTTCGGCGGGACCGTCAACAAACAGCTGCTGCACGACGCGGTCCTGATGTATCAGGCCAACCAGCGGGCGGGAACGCACTCGACTCTGCGTCGCGGCGAAGTGGCCGGCAGCACCAAGAAACTCTTCCGCCAGAAGGGCACGGGCAACGCCCGCGTGGGCAATAAGCGGACCAACAAGCGCCGCGGCGGCGGCACCACGAAAGGCCCGAAGCCGCGCGACTACTCGTACAGCCTGCCGAAGAAGGCGTTGCGAAAGGCGACGCGGATGGCGGTGTTGGCGAAGTTGCAGGACGAGGAAGTCGTGCTGGTGGACGACCTGGCGTTCGACGCCCCGAAGACCAAGGAGATGGCCGGCGTCCTCAAGGCGCTCGACCTGCACGATACGACCTGCCTGGTCGGGACGGCCGGCTTGCAGCCGGCGGTCTACAAGTCGGCCCGCAACATCCGCGGCGTGGAAATCCTGCCGGCGGCGGAGTTCAACGCGTACGCGGTCCTGCGGCCGAAGAAGGTGCTGCTGACGCGGGCGGCTCTCGACGAACTGCGGAAGGCGGGCGGAGAGCAGAAGGCGAGCCGGGAGCGTAAGCGACCGGAGGAGTCGAAGGTCTAGGCCATGCAAACACGACCGCAGCCGATCAAATACCGCAAGAAGAATAAGCGGGCCAAGGTTGCCAAAGAGGGCAAGCCGGGCCTGTCGCTGGAGCCGTACCAGATCATCCTGCGGCCGCTCGTGACGGAGAAGGGCACGCACCAGAGCACGCGGCACAACGCCTACTGCTTCGAAGTCCATCCGGCCGCGACCAAGACGCAGATCCGACACGCGGTCGAGACGCTGTTCCCGGTCCGCGTCGAGGCGGTGCGGACGCAGCACCGGCTCGGCAAGAGCCGCCGCTATCGCGCCCGCGTCGGCAAGCTGTCCGACTGGAAAAAGGCGATCGTGAAGCTGCACGAGGACGACAAGATTGAGTTCTTCTAAGGAGTTGTGGTTTGTGGGTAGTGGTTTGTGGAGAGCAAGAACACTAACCACTACCCACTAACCACTAGTCACTAAGCATGGGTATCCGCCAATACAAACCGACGTCCGCGGGCCGACGGGCCGGCATGGTCAGCGACTTCGCCGACTGCACCAGCCCGAAGGTGAACGCGCCGGAAAAGTCGCTGGTCATCCGCGCCAAGAAGAAGGGTGGCCGCAACAACCAGGGCGTCACCTGCGCCCGGTTCCGGGGCGGCGGCCACAAGCGCATGTACCGCATCATCGACTTCAAGCGCAAGAAGGACGGGATCGCCACCGTCGTCTCGATCGAGTACGACCCGAACCGGTCCGCCCGCATCGCGCTGGTGCAGTACGAGGACGGCGAGAAGGCGTACATTCTCGCCCCGGACGGGTTGAAGGCGGGCAACAAGATCATCAGCAGTGCGGACGCCGAGCCGAATGTCGGCAACTGCCTGCCGCTGCGGCGGGTTCCGACCGGCATGAGCGTTCACAACGTCGAGATGCAGCCCGGCCGTGGCGGGCAGATGTGCCGTTCGGCCGGGTGCAGCGCGACGTTGACGGCCCGCGAGGCCGATTGGGCACAGCTGACCCTGCCGTCCGGCGAAGTCCGCCGCGTCCCGGCCGATTGCCGAGCGACCATCGGCGCGATCTCCAACGCCGAGCACATGAATATCAGCCTCGGCAAGGCGGGTCGCGTGCGCTGGAAGGGCCGTCGACCACACAACCGCGGCGTGTCGATGAACCCTGTGAGCCATCCGATGGGCGGCGGCGAAGGGCGAACCTCGGGCGGCCGTAACCCGTGCTCCCCGACGGGCGTCCTGGCCAAGGGCGGCAAGACGCGGAACAAGCGGAAGCCGTCCAACGCGGCGATCATCCGCCGTCGCCGGCCCGGCCCGCGGTACGCCCCGAGATAACGGTTAGCGACGCTTCGTAGAAGCGTTCCTGAGGATTGCCATGAGTCGTTCCCTGAAAAAAGGCCCGTACGTGGACGTGCGGCTGTTGGCCAAGGTCGAGCGGATCGGCACCCGCGAGCCGATCAAGACCTGGGCCCGCGACTGCACGATCGTGCCCGAGTTCGTCGGCGTCACCTTCCTCGTTCACAACGGCAAGCAGCACATGCGGCTGTTCGTGACCGAGGATATGGTGGGCCACAAGCTCGGCGAGTTCGCGCCGACGCGGACGTTCAAGGGTCATTCGGGCGGCAAGAAGAAGGCGGCGGCCGCCGGCCCGCCCGCACCGGGATAACGACATCGGCGACACAAGGCGATTGCCATGATTTACCAAGCCAAACACCGGTTCGCGGACGTGACGCCCCGCAAGCTGCGGCCGTTCGCGGCGCTCATCCGCGGCCGGCGCGCCGACGAAGCGCTCGAAGCGCTGCGGTTCTATCCGAATCGTCCGGCGCGGCTGATCGAACAGGTCCTCAAGAGCGCCCTGGGTAACGCCGAGGACCGCGGCGCCCGCAACATCGACGACCTGCTCGTCGTCGAGTCGCGGATCGACGGCGCGCCGATCCTGCGCCGCATCCAGCCGCGGGCCCGGGGCACCGCCTACCCGATCAAGAAACGCTACGCCCACATCGTGGTGTGCGTCGGCGACGAGACCGAGAACGGCGCCGAAGAGTAACCGAGTAAGGCACCGCACATGGGACAGAAGATTCGACCGACCGGGTTTCGCACCGGCATCATGGTGGACTGGCAGAGCCAGTGGTACGCCGCCAAGGCGGACTTCTCCGACCTCTTGTTGGAGGACGCCAAGATCCGGAAGTTCATCAAGAAGAAGTTCGCCCGCTCCGGCGTTTCGAAGATCCGCATCGAGCGGACCCGCGAGAAGGTCGTCGTGCACATCCACTCCGCGAAGGTCGGCGTCATCATCGGCAAGAAGGGCGCCGAGATCGAGAAACTGACCAAGCAGCTCGAAGACCTGACCCACCGCAAGATGGAGATCAAGACCTACGAGGTCAACCGCCCGGAGACCGACCCGCAGATCGTCGCGGAGGACATCGCCATCCAGCTCGAAAAGCGGGCGAGCTTCCGGCGGACGATCAAGCAGGCGATCGAGCGGGCGATGGAGAACGGGGCCAAGGGCGTGAAGGTGCAGTTGTCCGGCCGGCTCGGCGGGTCGGAAATGGCCCGGCAGGAAACCAGCATGCTCGGGAGCATTCCGCTCTCGACGTTGCGGGCGAAGGTCGAGTACGGCTTCACTGAGGCGGCGACCGCCCAGGGCAATATCGGCATCAAGGTGTGGTGCAACAACGGCGACTACCTGAACAAAGAGGAGCCGGAGCCGCCGCCTTCGCCGGGCCGCGATCGTGGCGGCCGGGGACGTGGTCGCCGTGGTCCTCGACTCGGATGATGGTACGCGACGCTTCGCAGAAGCGTCTGGGGAGTTCGTGTCATGGCGATGATGCCGAAACGGGTCAAGTTCCGAAAGACCCAGCGCGGCAAAGTGAAGGGCACCGCCCAGCGGGGCAACTACGTCGCGTTCGGCGACTTCGGGTTGCAGTCGCTCGAGGGCGGCTGGCTGAGTGCCGAGGCGATCGAGGCCGGCCGCGTCACGGCGGCGCACTCGATCCGCGGCGAAGGCCGGCTCTACATCCGCGTCTTCCCGCACAAGTCGGTGACGGCGATCCCGGCCGAAACGCGAATGGGCAAGGGTAAGGGCGAGCCGGAGTACTGGGCCTCGGTGATCAAGCCCGGCATGGTCTTGTTCGAAATCGCCGGACTTCCCGAAGCGGCCGCCCGCGACACGCTCGCCCGCGTCGCCTATAAGATGCCGTTCAAGTGCCGGTTCGTCCGCCGCGTCGGCGCGAAGTGATGGTGACCTCATGAGCAAGAAACTGACCGCCGAATACCGAAGCATGTCGCCCGAGGAACTGGCGAATACGCTCAAAGGGGTGCAGAAAAACCTCTTCGACTTGCGGTTCCAGTCGGCGACCGATCGCCTGGAGACGCCGAGCCAGATCCGCAAAGCCCGCCGCGAGATCGCCCGCATCAAGACGGTGCAGCGGCAGAAGGAACTCGCGGAAGAGAAAAAGAGCACTAAGCAATAAGCGATAAGCAAACAGCCAGAAGAGAACTGCAATGGCGGAGACGAAGACGGAACAACAGACGCGGAAGGCCCGGCGGACGCTGATCGGCATCGTCACCCGGGACAAGACGCTCAAGACCCGCCGCGTAGAGATTCAGCGGCTGGTCAAGCACCCGCGCTACGGCAAATACATCAAACGGCGGACGGTCTGCTACGCCCACGACGAGAAGAACGAGTCGCACATGGGCGACACGGTCGAGATCATGGAGAGCAGGCCGCTCTCGAAACTGAAGCACTGGCGGCTGATCCGGGTGATCAAGCACGCGCCGGCCGCCGTGCAGCTGCAGGAGTTGCCGAAGGTCTGACCGCCGACGGGACGGTTCTTATGATCCAGATGTATACCTTTATCGACGTGGCCGACAACACCGGCGCCAAGGAATGCATGTGCATCAAGGTGCTGGGCGGCAGCCGCAAGCGGTACGCCGGCGTCGGCGACATCATCGTCGCCAGCGTCAAGAAGGCGATCCCCGGCGGGGACGTGAAGCCCGGCGACGTCGTCAAGGGCGTGATAGTGCGGACCCGACAGGCGACCCGCCGCGACGACGGCAGCTACGTCCGGTTCGACCGCAACGCGATGGTCATTATTGACGCCGACCAGAACCCGAAGGGCACCCGCATCTTCGGGGCCGTCGCCCGCGAACTGCGGGAGCGGAATTATGCCCGCATCATCAGCCTGGCGGCGGAGGTGGTCTGATGGCAAAGAAAAAAGACGACGACGCCCCGAAGGCTGAGGGCGGCGAAGCCCCGAAGAAGGACGCCGAGTCCAAGAAGAAGGAAGGCGGCGGCGAGGGGAAGAAGAAGGAAGGCGACGCTAAGAAGAAGGAAGGCGGCGGTAAGGACGGCAAGAAGAAGGACGCCGCGCCCGCCGGTCCGCCCAAGAAGGTGGCCCCGGTCATCCCGCGCCTCTACGAGCGGTACCGGAAAGAAGTCGTTCCGGAGCTCGGTAAGAAGTTCGGCCGGACCAACGCGCTGAGCCTGCCCAAGCTCGAGAAGATCGTCGTCAACATGGGCGTGGGCAAGGCGCTGCAGGACAAGAACCGCATGGAGCACGCGGTCGAGGAGTTGGCTAAAATCACCGGCCAGCGGCCGCAGGTGACCAAGGCCCGAGTCGCCGTCAGCGGCTTCCGCCTCCGCGAAGGCAACGAGATCGGCTGCCGGGTGACGCTCCGCAAGCAGCGGATGTACGAGTTCCTCGACCGGCTCATCAACGTGGCCCTGCCGCGAATCCGTGACTTCCGCGGCGTGAACCCGAACAGCTTCGACGGCAACGGCAACTACACGTTCGGCCTCTCCGAACAGGTGGTCTTCCCGGAAATCGACCCGGACAAGGTGACCTTCACGCAGGGGATGGACGTCACGATCGTGACGACGACGCGAAACGACGACGAGGCCCGCGAACTGTTGCGGCAGTTCGGCATGCCGTTCCGCGAGGCGACCGCATAACCGCGGCGTGAATACCGACTGTAGGTCAGGCTCTGCCTGACGTTGGACTCAGAGTCAGGCAGAGCCTGACCTACAAACGAGGCGCCCGATGGCGACCGACGCGAAAGTAGCGAAGTATAAAAAGCAGCTTAAGGCGGTGGAAGTCCACAAGGCCGAGCTGCAAAAGGCCGACCCGGCCACGCGGAACGTGCACAAGATGCTCAAGCCGCGGGCGCTCATTCGGATCAAGCACCGGTGTAAGATGTGCGGCCGGCCGCGGGCCGTGTACCGCAAATTCGGCGTCTGTCGCATCTGCTTCCGCAGTCTGGCGAGCGACGGCCTGATTCCGGGTGTCCGCAAAGCGAGCTGGTAGGACCAACACACTATGATGACCGACCCTGTCGCGGACATGCTGACCCGCATCCGCAACGCCGCCCGGATCGAAAAGCCGGCCGTCGAGATGCCGGCGTCCGGCGTGAAGATCAAGCTGGCCCAGGTGCTCAAGGACGAAGGATTCATCCTCGACTACCAGATCGGCAAGTACCAGAAGGCCGCCGACGGCCACAACGAGTTCGCCACCGAGGGCGTGAACCTCGCCGA
>DATJGQ010000960.1:0-6538 GCA_035494815.1 Gemmataceae bacterium | reverse complement strand
GACTACAACGGCAAGTTGCGGGTCGAACACGACGGCGACCTCGACGGCATGCACTCGAAAGTGATCCTGATCCCCGAACTCAAGCTCGGCGTCGCGACGATGACCAACAGCGACACACCGGTTGCGGCCATCGTCGCCGGGCGGGCGATCGACGCCGCACTCGGGTTGCCGCTCGAAGACCGAAATGCGACGGCGTTAGCGGCCCAGAAAGTTGCGGACGCGGCCAAAAAGCGCGCCTGGGAACGAACGGTGGCCGCGCGGGCGAAGGACACGAAGCCGTCGCTGCCGCTCGCCGCGTATGCCGGCAAGTATACGAGCGACCTATACGGCGACGTGCGGGTGGCGGAGGAAGAGGGGCGACTCGTCGTGCGTTTCATTCCGACGCCGTCGTTGGTCGCGGACCTCGAGCACTGGCACTACGACACGTTCCGGGCCAAGTGGCGGCGGCCGAACCCGTTCATCCCGGACGGCTGGGCGACGTTTGTTCTGGACCGCGCCGGGAAGGTCGTCGAATTGAAAGTGGACGCGCCGAATCCGGATTTTGACTTCACCGAGCTAGAGTTGAAGCGGCGTAACTAGCCGCGCGTTAACCGGGTGATCAGTTCCGCAAAATCGGGATACCGCACCACGAGTGCTGCGCGATCCCCAGGCTGGTAGTCCGCATAAGCGAACCCCGGCGACATCGTCGTGCCCAGGAGGGCCATGCGGCCGCCTTCGGCGAGCAACGCGCCCTGCCAGACGCCGCCGGGGACCAGCACCTGCGGCCGTTGGCCCGCCAGGAGATTGGCGCCGAACGCCACGACCTTGCCCGTGCCATCGGGGTACAGGTGCAGCATCGTCACCGGGTCGCCGACGTAGAAGTGAAACATCTCGTCGCCGGGCAGGCGGTGCATCATCGAGCAGGTCTGCGGCGTGAGCAGGTAGTAGATAGCGGTCTTGAGCGCCCGCTCCTGGCCGTGCATCTTCTGCGAGGTGCGATACGTCTCTCGGAAGAATCCGCCCTCCAGCGGGTGCGGCTCCAACCCCAACGCGGCGATCACTTCCTCGGCCGTCGGCAGGTTCATGGGGGCAGCATATCACCTTTTCGCCCGATAAACTGCGTAATCGCGCCGCAACGTCATCTCCGACCGGCCGAAGTGTTCGTGCACGATCGGTTCAATCAGGTCGGCCTGTCGCGTCACGAGGTAGAGTCGCCCGCCCGGCCGCAACAGGCGGCGGGCGCCTTCGACGAACAGCCGGGCGATCGATTGCTGCGCGTAATACGGCGGGTTCGCCAGCGCCACGTCGAACGCCGAGTCCGGCAATCCTTCGAGCCGCCTGCCGCTAATGGTCGTGTAATTCGTCAATCCGGCGGCGTTGGCATTCAACCCGGCGAGCGCGGTCGCCCGCGTGTTGCTGTCCACGAACTTCACCGATCCGCTTCCTCCGGCGCGGAGTCCGGCGAGGATGCCGACGGCGCCGGTGCCACAGCCGATGTCGAGCACGTTGTCGCCGTAGTGTATGTCCATGACTTCGGTGAGCGCTCGCGCCCCGTCGTCGAGCCGGCCGTAGCCGAAGACGCCCGGCCGCGAGACGATCACGAGCGAGTCCGCGTCCGGCCGCCGGACATGGTAGGAAATCTCGTGCCGCCGCCGCGGCTTGTCGTCCCCCCGCGGGCTGCACAAAACCGTCCCCGCCTCCGACGCCTCCACGGCGACTTTGCCGTACGTCTTTTTGAGCAGCGGCGGAAAGAACTGATCGCGCCGCACGTCGGAGAGCACTACTAGCAGCCCGCCTGGTCGCAGCACGTGATGCGCCTGCTCGACCATGTCGCGCTTCAGCTCGCGCTCGCCTTGCGCCGTCGCCAGAAACAGCACGGCACCGAACGGGCCCGGCATGTCCCACAAATCCGCGGCCGTGGTTACGATCGCCGCTGGCCCTGCTCCGGCGAGTTCGCCGCGGAGTCGGTCCGCCTGGAACAGGTCCATCTGGTAGCAGACGGTGTCGGGCAACGCGAGTTCCGCGACCAGCCGGGCGGACTGGCGGGGCGAACCGAGCGCGATGAGGACGGGCGGGCGCAGACGCCGACGCACGCGGGCGAGCAAACTCTCCAACCCGGGGTCGCATTCGCGCATTAAGCCTCTTCCGGCTTCTCCTCCGCAAAACCCGCGATGACCGCTTTGTCCCGCAAAGTCTTGACACACAGGAGACTGACCGGCACGCCGGGCAGGAAGAACAACAGGATCGCCGGGAGAAGGTAGGTCGCCTCACCGTCCTTCTGGTAAATCTGAAAGAGGGCGATGGCCGCCGGCACGCCCGGGCCGACGATCGCCATAATGCTGCCGATCATGGACAGGGCGTACGACTCCAGGCTGTGCATCTTCGACCCGCCCGTGGCGACGACCGCCCCCCACAAGAATTGAAAAACGAAGCCGCCTAAAAACATCCAGCGTTCCTTGTATTCCTCCTCCGTCAACTCCTTGAACCGGCGGCCTTCGTTCGTGGGCGCCCGCCATTTCTGCGCCGGGTCGGGCGGCTGCACGTCTTCGGTTTTGAAGATCATTGGGAAAACGGACCAGAATGCGCCGACGATGGCCATGATGCAAATCAGGATGCCGGTGCCGAGCAGCCAGGTAGACGGCCGGACGACGCGGATCAGGGCCGGGCCGCGGGCGCTGCGTTTGAATCGGTCCTTGATCGGGTCGAAGGCGCTCTTCATCCGCTCTTCGGCGGAGCGCGTATCCTCGTCGCGGATCAGCCCGTAGCTGCCGGCCTCGTCGTCGCCGCCGGACGCGGCGGCCGGCGCGGGCTGGGCGGCCTTTTTCTTGTCCTTCGTCGCCGCCGCGGCCGGTACGGCGAAGACGGTCTCACACTTCGGGCAGCGGAGCTTTTTGCCCGGCGCGACCGGGTTCGCCGGCCGCAGCTGGGCCCCGCATTCGGGGCATGGGTAGACGGGCATAGGGACTTATGGGACCTATGGGACTGATGGGACCCTCGGCGTCACTCACATGGTACTCCCGCCTTCCGGCTTCCGCCAGACGCTTATCTGCGCCGGCTGGCCGAGCACCCGCAGCCGGACCTGCCGCTGCGGCCGCCAACCGGCCGCACCCGCCGCGGGGTGCAAGAGCCCGGCCTCGCCGACCAGAAAGACTGCCCGCCCGCCCGGCCGCAACACGCGGTCGCACTCGGCTACGACCCGGCGATAGAGCGGGCCGATGTCGACCGGGTCGCCGAGTTGTTTGCCGAACGGCGGATTCGTAATCACGCGATCGACGCTCTGGTCCGGCAGCGGCAGTCGTCGCGCGTCCCATTTCGCGAGCCGCGGCGGCGGCCCGACTCGTCGCAGGTTCACCGCCCCCGCCCGGACCGCGTCGCGGTCGTGATCGCCGCCGATAACGACGACTTCGCCGGCCTTCCGCTGTCGGGCGATGACGACTTGCTCGCAAAGGATCGTCCCGGCCCCGCACATCGGGTCGAGGACGACATTCCCCGGCGACGCCCCCGCGAGCCACACCATCGCCGCGGCCACGCTCGGCCGCAACGACGCCGGCCGGTGCTCGGCCTTGTAATCGCGGTGCCGCATCATGTGATCGGAGAGCCGCAGCCCGCAGATCGCGCGATTCCCGTGAATCGTCAGCCACGCTTCAACGGCCGCGTTCTCCTCGACCGGCTTCCAACTCGCGGGGAACTTGCCCGCCAGACCTTCGGCGAGTGCCTTGCCCGCGTCGCGGCGGTAGTAGCCGTGCTCGCCGGTCATCTGGCAGACGAGGTGGTAGGTCGGCTTGCCTTTCGGTTTCGGGTGGACAAGGTGATGGAGTTGCAACAGCCGCTGCCAATCCGGCTCGTGGGCCGTCCAGCGACGAATCTTGTCCAGGTCGGTGGCGCGGTAGGTGAGGGCGTCAGTCCCCCAAGCGAGCAGAAACACGTCCTCGACCGTGCGAAGGGTTAGGAGTTCGGGAGTGATGTCGGAAACGCGAAAGACGATCAGCCCGCGATCGGTCTTCTTCACGGACCCGCCGAGGTCGCGGGTGATCTCCTCCGCCGCGATCGCCTCCAGCCCTGGCTGGACCATGGCATAACAGGCCGGCACTTCGGCGGGCGTGCGGGGCATGTCACGTCCTCGGCGAGCCCTCGCCCCCGTTAGTCAGCGCCTTTACCGTCACCCCCGGCGCCTGGATGTGGTGCAGGAGTTGCTTCGGGATGAAGCAGCGGACGACGACCTGATCCCCGTCATAAGTCTGACGATAGATTTCCGCGTGTGCCCCGAGGTAAGCGAGCACACGACCGTTGGCCGCGGGGGTAATCACTTCCGCATCCACGAAATCGGCGGACAGGGCGCTCATGACCGCGTCCCGGAGCGAATCCAGCCCTTCGCCACTTGCGGCGCTCACGGCAACCGCCTTCGGGTGGTGCCGCATGAGGATGTCCAGGTAAGAGGGGTCGGCGACCTTGTCGACTTTGTTCAGGACCAGGAGCGTCGGTTTCGTGTCGCAGCCGAGTTCTTTCAGGACCGCGTTGACGGAGTTGATCTGCTCTTCCGCGACCGGGCTGGAGGCGTCCACGACGTGCAACAACAGGCGAGCTTGTCGCGCCTCTTCCAGCGTCGCCTTGAACGACGCGATCAAATGGTGCGGCAGGTCGCGGATGAACCCGACCGTGTCGGACAGCAAGACTCGACCCCAGTCCTTGATCGCCCACTGCCGGGTGCGCGTGTCGAGCGTCGAGAAGAGTTGGTTGCGGGCGGTGACGCCGGCGCCGGTGAGCGCGTTCATCAGCGTGCTTTTGCCGGCGTTCGTGTAGCCGACGAGCGAGACCGTGTGCTCCTCGGACCGGGTCTTCACCTCGCGCTGCTTACGAGCCTGGACTTCGGCGAGGCGGGCCTTCAGGTCGCGGATGCGGGCGTCGACGAGCCGGCGGTCCACTTCGAGCTGCGTCTCGCCGGGGCCGCGGACGCCGATGCCGCCGCCGCCGCCGACCTGGCGGGAGAGGTGCGTCCACATCTGCTTGAGCCGCGGCAACGAGTATTCGAGCTGTGCGAGCTCGACGGCCAGGCGCGCCTCGTGGGTCTTCGCCCGAGTCGCGAAGATGTCGAGGATCAGTTCCGAGCGGTCGAGGACTTTGACGCCGGTCGCCTTCTCGAGATTGCGGACCTGGGCCGGCGTGAGTTCGTTGTCGAAGATGACGACGTCGGCGTCTGTCGATTTGACCGTCTCTTCCAGTTCCTGGAGCTTGCCCTTGCCGATGTAGCTGGCGTGGTGGATTTGCTGGCGTTTCTGGAGCAGCCCGCCGACGATCTTGGCGCCGGCGGTGGTGGCCAGGCCTTGGAGTTCTTCCAGGGGGTCGGTGCCGATCCAAGGCCGGTTCGGCAGGGCGACGCTGACGAGGACGGCGCGCTCGGCGTGGACGGTGAGTTCGTCGCGGTGCAAGTCGAGGGACACGGCGGGTGGGGGGCCTCCGGGGTGCTGGGATATGACATTGTACGCAGCGGGTGAGATGGGACCTATGGGACTTATGGGACTTATGGGACCTATGACCGATCGGGCCGGTTGCGGTACTGGAGGCGAGCGCGAGTCATTCGTTCGCGGATGCCGCCTTCTTTGAGGAAGTCCTGCTCGAGGCGGCGGAGCTGCTGATCCAAGAGAAAGTTCGTCTGGTGGATCAGGCAGATGGCGATGTTGGCCACTACCTCGGCCGGACGGGTGTCGCAGAATTCGCGATAGGTGTGATAGGTCACGGGTGACTTATTGGCGAGTTGGCGAACGAATTGAGCTTCTTTCGAATTCTTGTCCCATAGCGGCAGGTCGCGAACCCGCAGGAAATCCCGGTAGTCGATCACAAGTTCTTCAAGACTGGCCCGGGCGACATTCGTCAGCTTGATCTCGGTTTCCTTCGATGTCGCGGCGGCCTTACTGCCTTCGGCGATGTTTTGTTTGCCGGAGCGGGCGGCTTGGACCATCTGATCGATCGTGCGATCACCTTTGCTGAGGAAGCGCTGGCAGAAGCGAAAGGTGATGTCGAAGACGATTTCAGCTTTCTGATAGGAAATCAGCTTTTGATAGTTGCCGTGCGGCGGCAGAAAGCGCGGCTGTTTCTGGCGATCATTCACGGCCGGCTCTGTATCTCATAAGTCCCATTGGTCCCATGAGTCGCATAGGTCCCATCCGCCTTATACTCGCCGGTACCTCCGCCCGCCGGCCAACGTTTTTCTCCGGCGCGTTTAGCGCCCCGGCCCGAACTCCGGCAGCCCCAACCTCACCGGCGGCAGCGGCGGCATCTCGGCCGTCGGCACACGCATCGGCGGCACCGTCATGTCCGGCCGGGACTCCGGCAAATGCGACGGCCGGCTCGTCAACGTCCCCGTCGGCGGCCGCGGCTCGTCGAGCCAGTCCGACGACTGACCGCGGACGACCGGTCCCGCGGCGTCGAGCTGCGGCTGCGCCGGCGGCGCGGTGTTGCGGACGAAGCTGCGGGCCGCGACGTCGGTCGTCGCCGGTTGTTGCGGCCGCGGGTTCGCCGCAAGCATCATCCGTTGCCCCTTCGTGTCCCGCAGGTGCTGCAG
>DATJGQ010000959.1:0-4768 GCA_035494815.1 Gemmataceae bacterium | reverse complement strand
CAATCAAAGCGGATGAAGTCCGGCCCATTCATCAGGATCCCCCGAAATTCTCGGAACTCACGCCGAAAACCGAACTCTTCGAAACCGGAATCAAGGTCATCGACCTGCTCACCCCGCTGGTCAAAGGCGGCAAGGCCGGCCTGTTCGGCGGGGCGGGGCTGGGCAAGACGGTCATCCTCACCGAATTGATCGCACGCATCGCGAGCCAGCACGGCGGGTACTCGGTATTCGCCGGCGTTGGCGAGCGGACGCGCGAGGGGAATGACCTCTGGATCGAAATGCAAGAGACACAGATCGGCACATCGGAACCCAAGCGGTACGTCATCGAGCAGACAGCGATGGTGTTCGGCCAGATGAACGAACCGCCGGGCGCGCGGCTGCGGGTCGCGCTGACGGCACTGACCATGGCCGAGCGGTTCCGCGACACGGGCAAGGAGACGCTGCTCTTCGTCGATAACGTTTTCCGATTCTCACAGGCCGGCTCGGAAGTATCCGCGCTGCTCGGGCGGATGCCGAGCGCCGTCGGCTACCAGCCGACTCTAGCGACGGAGATGGGTGCTCTCCAGGAGCGGATTACCTCGACAGCCAAGGGGGCGATCACGTCGGTGCAGGCGGTGTACGTGCCGGCCGACGACCCGACCGACCCTGCGCCGGCGAACACGTTCCAGCACCTCGACGCGTTCATCTATCTCGAACGTGCGATCGCGGCGCGCGGCATTTACCCGGCGATCGACCCGTTGGCGTCGAATAGCCGCATTCTCGAACCCGGCGTCGTCGGGGAGAAGCACTTCAACGTCGCACGCCGGACGCAGCAGATCCTTCAGCGCTACCGCGAACTGCAGGACATCATCGCCATCCTCGGCGTCGAGGAGTTGAGCGAAGAGGACAAGCAAGTGGTGGCCCGGGCCCGGCGGATCGAGCGGTTCCTGTCGCAGCCGTTCCTCGTGGCCGAGCCGTTCACGGGCAAGAAAGGGAATATTACGCCGCTGGCCGACACGATCCGATCCTTCGAGGAAATCTGTGACGGCAAGCACGATTCGCTGCCCGAGCAGGCGTTCATGTACGTCGGGCCGATCGAGGAGGCGGTGGAAGCGGGCAAGAAGATGCAGGCGTAGCCGGAGGAATAAGGGATGAGGGATGAGGGATGAATCGACTTCATCCCTCATCCCTCATCCCTCATCCCTTATTCCTCCCTATCCGGGGACATCGATGGAGACCAGCGGCCGACAATTGAAATGCGTCGTCGTCACGCCGGAGCGGGCGATGCTCGACGAGCCGGCGGAGTTCGTCGCACTGCCGATGTACGACGGCGAGCTCGGCGTTCTGCCCGGACGGGCGCCGCTGATCGGCCGGCTGGGCGTCGGCGAGTTGCGACTTCAGCAGCACGGGGCGGCGCGGCGGTTCTTCGTGGATGGCGGGTTCGCCCAGGTGCGCGCGGACACCGTCACGGTGCTAACGAATAAGGCGATCCCGGCCGGCGAAATCGACGCGGCGGTGGCCAACCAGCAACTCGCCGCGGCCCAGGCGAGCATGGCCAAGACTCCCGAGGAACAGGCGGCCCGCGAGAAAGCCGAAAGGCGCGCCCGGGCGATGATCCGCGTCGCGGAGAAGACCGCCGAGCACGCGTAGACCCGACGGCTGATCGTGCCGGCTCGCCCGTCATTTCACGTCGCAGACAACGCGAAATCCCACCTTCGGGCCGCGATAATCGGGCGAGAACGCGTCGTTGCGGTAACCCGACCGCGCGAGTTCGGGGCGGTCGTCCCACGAACCGCCGCGGGTCACCCGAACCGTGCCGGTTTCCGGCCCGGCCGGGTCGTCGCGCGGGCTTTGCACGTAATAATCGACGCCGTACCAGTCCGCGCACCACTCCCAGACATTGCCGTGCATGTCATAGAGGCCCCACGGGTTGGGCGGGTACAGGCCTACGGTCGCGGTCCGCCGGATCCCGCCGAAATGCGTGTTGGCCATCATTGGCTTGTACTGATTGCCGAACCAGAACAGGCTCGTCGTCCCGGCCCGGCAGGCGTACTCCCACTCGGCCTCGGTCGGCAGGCGATAGATGCGGCGGGCGGTTTGTTCGGCCGGCCGCTCGGAGAGTTTCTGACAGAACTCCCGCGCGTCCTCCCAGGTCACGGAGTCGACAGGGGCCCCGTCCGGCCCCGCGAATTCGGACTGCATGCGGCCGGTGACGAGCTTGTACTGCGCCTGCGTCACCTCGTGGGTGCCGATGTGGTAGGAGTTGGTGATCCGGACGCGGTGCGGCCGGGCGTTCGCGGCGACTGGGTCGCCCATGACGAACTCGCCGTGCGGGACTCTGGCGAGCGTCATGCCGATCGAGTTGCGGATCGTGGGCAGAAAACCGGAGCGGTCGGGGTAGATCTGTTGCTCGTCGGCCGGCCCGGCGGTCGGCTGGTCGGGCGGGCGGTTCAGATAACAGAACCCTACGAGCGCGGCGGCGGCGAGGGTCATGGCGATGGTGAACGTCGCCCAGCTCACATCCTTGGCGGGCTCGCGGTCCGTCATTGTTGCTTCGTCCGGCCGGTGATTTGCTGGATCGCGCGGGTGCATGCTTGCGCGAGCGGCTGGGCGGCCTTGCCCATCGTCCGCGACTCCTGGGCGACCTTATGAAGCGTCGGCAACGCTTCCTTCGACGCCTCGCCCATCAGGCCCAGGCCGGCGGCGGCGGCGGCCCGCACGCGCGGCTCCTTGTCGCCCTTGAGCAACGTTTCGAGTGCGGGGACGACCTCTTTCGGCTCGTCGATGCGGGCGAGCGCGGTCGCGGCGGCCTGGCGGACGGACGCGTCCTTGTCCTTGAGCACGTCGAGGAGCGGTTCCAACGCCGCTCGGGCGTAGGACGCTTTGATCTGGCCGATCTTGCCGATCTCGTCGGCCGCGGTGGCCCGCGTCTTGGCGCTCGTGCTCTTGAGGTCTTTGACGTACTTCGCGACCTCCGCCTCGCGGTCGGCGGCACGACCGCCGGCGGCGACAACGATCAGAGAGATTAAGCCGAGTGCGGTGACGAGCGATTTCATCGGCAGTCTCTTACGGCACGGCGGCGGCGTAGCGGTGCGTCGGGACCGGGCGGCCGGGGCGGAGGCTGCGGACCTGCCGCACCTCGAGCGACGCCCCTCGCGACCGGCAAGCGGCGCCGGCCGCGGACTCGACCTCCGCCCGGAGCACGTCGGGGTCGAGCGCGACGCGGGCGTTGACGATCACGTCGAACGCCTCACTGGTTTGACGCCCGGACGGGATCGACAGTTCCGCGGCCTGACCGCTGGAAATCAGGTTGGCGACGCCGAACCCGTCGGCGGCCATGGCGATGACTTTCAGGTGGGCGACTTCTCCGCCGTGGGCGGTCAGTTTTATCCGAAGCACGTTGGTGAGATCGAGGAGGAGTTGGTCCAGATCCAGCGCTCCCCTCGATGACTCGGGTCGCGGCGTAACCTGGGCGGCGAAGTTGACCCAGCCGAGTTCCGCCTCGCCCTCGGCGTAGGCGTCGTAGTCGATCGAGAGCAGCTTGCGGCCGAAGGCACCGTTCTGGTCGAGGAGTTCGGGCAGCGCCTCGAATCCTTGGCCAGTTTTGGCGGAGAGGCGCAGGACCGGTACGCCAGGGTATTGGGCCGATACCAGGCGCGCGAGTTCGTCGACTTGCGCCGACGAGAGTTCGTCGATCCGGTTGATGACGATCGCGTCCGCTTCTTCGAGTTGCTTGCGGAAGATGTACGCGGCCTTGGGCGAGAAGCCACCGCTGTCGTCGCCGCGGAGAATGCGGAGGCCGTGGCTCGGCTTGCACAACACAGCGTACGGGGCGACCGTGAACTCCTGTCGATACAGATCTTTCAGCGGCTGCACGACCGTGGCCACCAGGTCGGTGCAGCTCCCGACCGGCTCGGCGAGGATGACGTCGGGCACCGCCGAATCGCGAAGCCTTTCGGCCTTCGCGATCAAGTCGGTGAAGTGACAGCAGAAGCACGCGCCGGCGACTTCCTCGACGCTGAGCCCCTGGCCGCGGAGGGCGTTCGTGTCTACGAGGTCGGCCGCCTGATCGTTAGTGACGATGCCGACTCGCCGGCCGCCGGCCTGATAATGCCGCGCGAGCCGCGCGATCAGAGTGGTCTTGCCGGCGCCGAGGAAGCCGCCGAGCATGACGAACCGAATCTGGTGCATGACGGATCCCTGTACGCGGATCAACGAGGCGTCGTTATCGTAATGTCAGACGTGATCCCACGCCAGCGCCGGGGCGTCGAAGACTGGACCGTCGACGCAGACGCGGCGGTAATCCCAACCGTCCGGCGTCCGGACCTTGGTCACGCAACTGAAACAGATGCCAAGCCCGCAAGCCATCGGGGTTTCGAGTGATAAGTGACAGGGAACGGCCCAGTCGCGGGCGAGCCTTGCCAGGGCGTGCAGCATCGGCTCGGGGCCGCAGCCGACCAGGTGTGACGGGCGGTCGTGCGTCGCGAGCAGTTGCGTGACGTAGCCGTGGAAGCCGAGCGTGCCGTCGTCGGTGGAGAGGTGGACCTCGGCACCGGTGGCGCGGAAGTCATCGACGCCCGCCGCCAGGTCGGCCGTTCGCACACCGTAGTACACGCGCACGCGTGCCGCTTGCGGCTTCGCAATCTCTTCCGCATATCCGCGGCTTCCCAAGAGTTGCCGCACGTACGCCAGAAACGGCGTCTGCCCGATCCCGCCCGCGACCAATGCGACGTCGCGAGTGCCGTCGAGACTGGCAAACCCGTTGCCGAGCGGGCCCCACACGTTCAGA
>DATJGQ010000958.1:0-4373 GCA_035494815.1 Gemmataceae bacterium | reverse complement strand
AGTTGCAGCCGCCGTCGACGGCCAGTTGCAGCGACTCGCGCGTGGCCGCGTCGTCCGACCCTGTCCAGCCGGCGAGGCCCCACATGCCGTAGCCGACCGTGCCGACCTGCCACCCGGTCCGGCCGAAGGTGCGGTAGTGCATCGGGTACTCCTTTCACGTGCCACGCATTTCCGACAGCAGCATGTAGGTCAGGCTGTGCCTGACTCCGGAAGCCGTCAGGCACAGCCTGACCTACCTCACGGGCCGCGCGATTTGGACATCCACGGCAACAACATCGGCACTCGTCTCTTGTACTGCTCGTACTGCTCGCCGAAGTAATGGAGCAGGTCGCGCTCCTCCAGTTGTAGCGCGATCAGGATGTACACGGTGGTCGCGAACGCGAACAGCAGCCGGCCGGCGGTCATGTCCGGGGCCGCCCAGAACGCGATCAGAAATCCGAGCATCAGAGGGTGCCGGACGAACCGGTAGAATCCCGGCGTCTTGAACGAGGGCGGCGTGTGCGCGTGGCCTCGAAAGTACGTGACCGCCTGCCGCACCCCGAACAGCTCGAAGTGATCGATCATAAACGTCGAGACAAATACGATCAGCCATCCCGCTGCGTAAAGGCCCCAGAGCAACCCACGAACCGCCGGCGACTCGACTTGCCAGATCGGTTCGGGCAGCGGTCGCCATTGCCAGTAGAGCAGCAGCAGGATCAGGCTGGAGATCAGGACGTATGTGCTCCGCTCGGCCACCTGCGGGATGATCTTCGTCCACCACCGCTTGAACGCCGGCCGGGCCATGACCGAATGCTGCACGGCGAACAAGCCGAGGAGAATCGCGTCGACGAGCAGAGCGACCGCCCACGGCTCCGGCGTGCCGCTGTTAATCGACTTGGGGACGACCACGTCGCCGACGAAGCCGATCGCGTAGAGAAAGGCGACGAGGAACACGAGATAGCTGACGATGCCGTAAACGAGCATCAGCGCGGGATTCATTGCGGGTGACTCCTCAGCGGGTCCCGGCCGCGGGAACGGCAATCATGTCGAGCGTCAAGTCGCGGCCGACGCGGCCGGTGCCGGCGACTTTGGCCTTCGAGGCCGCAGGTGGTCGCTGCGGGTCGTAGAATCGCGGCCGCAAGTCGTCGAGCGCTTTGCTCGCTTCCGGCGTGGCGACGTAATAGGTGGCCTTCACGAGATGCCGCAGGTCGCCGCCGCACTTGCCGAGCAGCCGTCCCATGTCCGTGAAGATGCCCGTGACTTGCGCCGCCGCGTCGCCGCCGTCGCCGTACATGCCGGACAGGTAAATTGTCGGCCCGTGATTGATCCGCGCCACGCGGCTGAACACCGGCGATGCTCGCAGGGCGGGCGGCGTCATGTATTCGACAGGCTCACCCGGCTGGGCCGGTCCGCCCGCGGCGATCACTTCAATCTCGATCGGCAGCGGCGAATCCCATTCGACGAAGGCGACCGGCGGGAGCGGACGCGTGCCGAAGAACTTCGCCATCTCGGCGTGCACGTCAGCCGCTCCCGTTGCCGGCCTCAGGAACGCCTTGAACTGCACGATCTGACTCTCATTCAGGCCGACGTGCTGGAGAGTCACGCGGAGGGCTTCGAGCGTCTTCCGCGTCGCCTCCGCCAGAGAATCGGCCCGCTCCGCCTGGCCCGAGACATAAACGCGCGACCCAGCGGGGAGGACGGCGACTTTTGTGTTGTCCCGTGCGGGCCGCCGCTTGCCCGCCACCGACACCGCGTCCAGCCCGACGAGGGCCTCGGCAGACGGCAGCCGCGTCACGACAAAGCAGACCGCCGGCTTTCGTCCGTCGCGAAACCGCCGGGCGATTACCTTCTCGATCGCGGCTACGTCGTCGAGCCGTGTCGCGTAAACGTTGAGCTTGACCAGACGGTCGAGCCCGCCGCCGACGTCGGCGAGCATGGTCCCCAGTTGATCCAGCAACTTCTCGCACTGCTCCGTCGCGTTCTTTCCGACGACCACCCCGCGGGCGTCCACGGACAGGAGCTGAGTGGTGTGAGCCAACGGCAGGTCGCCGACGACGACGGCCCCGGATGAGCCGGTCGCTTCGTTTGGCTCCACGTCGCGCAAGTCTTCCGCGGTCAAGCGCGGGGGGATGGCGAGCAGTAGACCCGATCCGAGGAGAGCGATTGCGAACCGCATGCGTCGTCCCTTGTGGGATGGCATCGTAACTCCCGCACGGATCGCGTGCCAGCAACTATCTCATGCCCCAGCGCACGTTGGGCGATGAATTCAGGTAGAATAGCCCGCCCACGCCGGGCGTCTCCGGAGGCAGCCATGAAGAGAATCCTACCCGCGGCAGTGGTGGCGGCATTCGCACTCGGCGGCTTCGCGCACGCGGCGGATCTGGCGTCTGTCGACCGCACGATCAAGAAGGAACCGGCGTACCAGACGAAGTCACCGCGGTACGCCCTGCTCGTGTTCGGCCCGGAAGCCCGCGACCGCGTCTGGCTCGTGCACGACGGCGACACGCTCTACGTCGACCGTAACGGCGACGGGGACTTGACGGACACCCGCAATAAGGTGACAGCGAAAGGCCGGGAGCCCACCGGCGGCTATCGATTCAACGCCGGTGAGCTGCGGAACGGTGGCCGCGCGCACAAGGGCCTGACAGTCCATACCGTCCCCCTCAGCAAAGCGTCCGAGACTTTTGAGAAACCGCCCAACGCGAAAGCCGCGCTCGCCGGCGACCCGACAGTCCACACTTATCTGATCACGGTTGAAGTCGACTCGCCCGGCATGCAAGGGATGGGCGCCGGCGGCCGCGTCATGCGCTTCGCGGGCTTTGTCGATGGCGCCGGTGCCTTGCTCTTCGGCGATAAGCCGGCCACCGCGCCGGTTGTCCACTTTGATGGGCCGCTGCAGGTCACGTTCCACGGCGAAAAGCCGAAGCTGATGCTGGAACGTGACAACGACGTCATGCTGGCCGTCGGTACGCCCGGCGTCGGTCCCGGGACGTTCGCGATGCTCGCTTACGAGGGCGCGATCCCAGACGCGGCCGTAACGCAAGTGGAGATCGAGTATCCGCCGCAGAAACCGGGGGCGCCGCCCGTCCGGCAGTCGTTCGAACTCCGGCAGCGGTGTTGAACCGTGAACCTCCACGGGCCGGTCCGGCCCTCCGACGCCGCGGGTGTGGGCGATGCAGTCGTTACGATTTCACTCGATTCCTGGCCGGAAGGTCTCGTCGCCCCGACGACGCACAAGATTTCCGTCATCCGGCCGAAGGCTCGCGAAGCCGCCCAGCCGGTGTCGTCGCGATTCATGCGAACGCTGATCCATCCGGAGCGGAAGGCATACGTCTCACACGTCCGGTTCTCCTCGGATGGCGCCAGACTATTCACCGCCGGATCGCCATCGGGAATCGTTCAATTCTGGGACGTCGCTACCGGCAAGGAGATCACCCGGATTAACACGGGGACGGGCCGCCGTGGTTTCGAGCTGCCGGACGACTGGTCGGTGGTATACGTCCCGCAGGAAAATCGGACCATGACGCGGATCAAGAATGGTGATGAGCAGGACGTACGTTCCGATTACGACGGGCTAATCCTTGCATTCGATTTGGTCAAGGGCGAGCCGCGACCGCCTCTCAAGCCGCCGAGCGGTTCTGGCGTTCTCAACGCCTTCGTTTCACCCGACGGTCGAAAGCTGGTGGCGGTCGAGCAGCCGTCGGGCCTTCGCACCGAACAAAAGAAGAGTCGAACCGTCCTCTGGGACATACGCACGGCGACCGCCAAGCCGCTGGGGGATGGCTATGCGCAGTCTGCGGCATTCAGTCCCGACTCACGGAGGTTGGCGCTGTGCCAGAACGATGTCCGCGAACCGATGGCGGGGGTGCTCAAATTGCTCGACGCCGCCGGCACCGAGTTGGCCGAGCTCACGACCGTGAAAGGTGACGTCGTCTCTTGGCCGAAGTTCTCGCCGGACGGCACGCGGCTGGTCGTCCAGCAGAGCAAGAATCGCATCAACCAGCCGGCCGTTCTCCACGTCTTCGATGTGCAGACGCGGAAGGAGTTAGCGGCGTTCAAATCCGACGGCAATATTGCGTTTGAGGACTACGGCTTCGCGACTGACGGTGAACGCATTGCGGCGACGCACTGCGATAAGGGCCACGTTCGGATTTGGGACGTGACGACCGGAAAGACGGTCCTCGACAAATCGGTCTCCGGAGACGTGCGGTTCCGACACCCCGCATTCTCTCCGGACGGCCGGCGACTGGCCGTGCTCGGGCAACCGAAATGGGACGAGGCCGAGTTCGGGCCCGAACCGGACCCGCGGAACCTGCCGCAGCCGCGGGTGTATTTGTTCGACCTCACCAACGCAGCCGCCGAGCCGGAGATCATCATCTGCCCGCACGGATGGC
>DATJGQ010000957.1:0-8353 GCA_035494815.1 Gemmataceae bacterium | reverse complement strand
TGGTGACCCAACGGGACACGAGGCGCGGACTAAAGCCCGCGGCTACAGAAGAAATAGAAGAAGCGGCCGGAAGGGCCGCCGCCGGCCGCGGCGGGCGGGTGGCGCGTGTCAAGCCTGGCCCGAGCGATTCGGCCCGGGCCTTCGTCATTTGCTTTTGCCGTCTTCGCGGAGGGGGAGGTCGATGGTGTTTTCGCCTTCCTTCACTTCGGCCGTCAAATCCGTTGTCGCGATGCTGGAGTACTTGTTCGGCACGATCGGGGGCGGCAGCGGGTTACGGTCTTCGGGCAGGCGTCCGGCCATGTCCTGCATCGCCACGACGACGACCTTGTATTTGCCGGGGATCGCGCCGTCGCCGGGGCGGAAGCTGCTCAGCGCGTAGGAGCCGTCGGGGCGGATTTCGCCGGTCGCATGCTGTCCGCTGGCGGGGATGAACATCACCGTGCCGTTCGGGACCGGCTTGCCTTTGTAGGTCACCGTGCCTTTGACGATGGCAGTCTTCGGCCCGGCGGCGCCGCAGCCGAGCAACAGACAGACAAGGAGACCGCCCCGCAGCCGCCGTGTCATGGCCCGTCTCCTTGTCTGTCCGTGCCTCATTTACTCGACCGTCGCGGCCTCGCCGCCGGCGCGGGTGGCGAGCGCCTGCAGGAGGGGTAGCGGCGTGGACTGCGTCAGGAAATGGACGCTGCCGTCGCACATCGCGACGTTCACGCCGCCGCTGCCGTGGTTACTCGTGAACGGCGTTTCGTTGGTGTAGAACGAGCCGGTGTAGCCGATCGGGTAAGTCACCGTCTTATGGTCGATCATCAGCCAGCCGTTGTTCGGGCTGGCGGGGCTGGCCTGTTCGTAGTTGTAGTAGCCCCAGGTCCACGGCTCGATTCCGCCCCAGCCGGCGGACAGGAGCTTCCGTCCGACCGCGGACGACGTCTCGCCGAAGAGCAGCGTGTTGGCGGTGCCGTCGGTGATGCCTTCGAGCCGCACGGCACTCTTCGGATAGACCACGCCGGACGTGGTGTACCAGGCGTGCCGGCTCCAGGTGCCTTTGATCAGTTCCAGAGTCGGCGAACCGCCGTTGGCCCGGTAGTGCAGGGCGGCCTGGTTGTTGGCGTTGATGTCGGGGATGGTCGGGGCGTCGTAGGCGTCCGGGCTGAGCACGCCCAGTTCCGACGACGGGCAGGCGAACACCTTGATCGGGCTCGTGAAGAGCGGGCTGGCGCCGTTGTGCGGCGCGGCCATCGACCGCCACGGCTGGACGGTGAAGAGGGCGTTCGCGGTCAGGGCGTCGATGGCCTTGCGGCGGTTGTCTTCTTCGAAATAGGGGAAAACCAGCCCAGGCCAGCCGATGACGTAGCGGACGCCGGAGCGCTCGTCCCCGCCCGTCGGCAGCGTGCCGACGGCGTCGTGGTAGTTGTGCATGGCCAGGCTGAGCTGTTTGAGGTTGTTCTGGCAGGCCATGCGGGCGGCCGCCTCGCGGACTTTCTGGACGGCCGGCAGAAGCAGGCCGATCAGCACGGCGATGATCGCGATCACCACCAGCAGCTCGATGAGCGTGAACGCGGAACGATGGCGGCGCGCGGCGGCCATGGCCAACTCCTTCCGATGGAACGGATGGGGACCTCGCAACATTCGGTTAACCCGCCGGGCGAACGGACGGGGCAAAGCGTTGGGCCGGAGTCGTCGGGGAGAGTGGGCTGAGTCGATCGTTGAGCTTAGCCGCCGCCGGCGGCGACTGCAAACGGAATCTGCGCGCGAGGCTCTGCCCGTTCTTGTTCCGTCGCGGCCGGTGGCATATGAGTAGCGACTGAGGGCCAGCCGACCATGGGCGATCCACTCTGTGACGAGTTGCAGCTTTCCGCCTGTCAGCAGTACCGCGCGCTGCTGGCGGTCACGGAAGCGATCGCCTCGCACCGCGATCTGCAATCGCTTTTTCACGACCTCGCCGACCGGCTGCGGCGGGTCGTGCGGTTCGACTACCTGATCCTGGTCTTGCACGACCCCGCCAACAACACGATGCGGCGGCACATCCTGGAATCCTCGGACGCTTCGAGAGTCGCGGTCCCCGGCGCGCTCCCGGTGGAGGAAGGCCCCGCGGGCTGGGTCTGGCAGACGCAGCAGCCGCTGATCATCTCCGACGTACCGGGGGACCAGCGCTGGCCGCGGTTTCTGGAACTGGTGGCAGAATACGGGCTGCGTAGCGTGTGCGAGCTGCCGCTCACGACGGCCCGGCAGCGGCTCGGGGCGTTGGCGTTTTTGTCGAAGCAAGTCGCCGCTTACGCCGACGCCGACGTGGACTTTCTGCAACTCGTCGCCAACCAGGTGGCCGTCGCCGTTGAAAACGCGCTCGCCTTCGACTGCATCGAAAAACTCAAGGACAAACTGACGCGGGAGAAGGTCTACCTCGAAGAAGAGATCCGCACGGAACACAACTTCGAGGAGATCGTCGGCGAGAGCGCGGCGTTGCGGCGGGTGCTCAAGGAGGTTGAGACGGTCGCGCCGACCGACTCGACCGTGCTTATCCGCGGCGAGACCGGCACGGGCAAGGAGTTGATCGCGCGTGCCCTTCACTATCTGAGCCCGCGTCGGGATCGGACGTTCGTCAAACTCAACTGCGCGGCCATCCCGACCGGCTTGTTGGAGAGCGAACTGTTCGGCCATGAGAAAGGCGCGTTCACCGGGGCGATCACGCAGAAGATCGGGCGCTTTGAACTCGCGCACCAAGGGACGTTGTTCCTCGACGAGGTCGGCGACATCCCGCCGGAGTTACAGCCGAAGCTTTTGCGCGTGCTGCAGGAGCAGGAGTTCGAACGGCTCGGGAGTACGCGGACGGTGCGCGTGGACGTGCGACTGGTCGCGGCGACGAACCGCGACCTCGGCGCGATGGCGACGAACGGCCAATTCCGCAACGACCTCTTCTATCGTTTGAACGTGTTCCCCGTCGTGCTGCCGGCGTTGCGCGAGCGGCGCGACGACATCCCGCGGCTGGTGCGGCACTTCGCGCAGAAGGTCGCCCGCCGCATGGGTCGGCACATCGAGACGGTCCCGGCCGAAGCGATGGACGCCCTCGTGCAATATCCGTGGCCGGGAAACGTCCGGGAGTTGGAAAACGTGATCGAGCGGGCGGTCATCCTTTCGCCGGGATCGGCTCTGCGGATCAATTTCGCGGACTTCAAAACTGTCGCCCCGCCGGCCGACGGACCGCCGACGTCCGCGCTCACACTTGCTGACGCCGAACGCGAACACATCCTCGGCGTCCTGCGCGACACCGGCTGGGTGCTCGGCGGCCCGAACGGCGCGGCCGCCCGCCTGGCCATGAAGCGGACGACGCTGCAATCGAAAATGAAGAAGCTGAACATCGCCCGCCCCCGGTGACGCCGGGATTTCGGCAGGTGCCGGCAGATCGGCACGACACGCTTCGGCACTGCTTCCCACAACGCGCGACGTCTCGGTCATTCTGCGTTCACAAGTGCATGTCAATACGTCTCTTGGCGGCGTCATCGAAAAAGAAACCGACCTCGGCCCACGCTTAGCTTTTACAGGATCGTCGTTCGACAAGGAGAAACGACGATGCTTCGGATCACCATTCATAACGAACCGGCCAGGCGGACATTTCAATTGGAAGGCAAACTTGCCGGCCCGTGGGTGGACGAACTGGAACGCTGCTGGCAAAGCACGCTGGCAACTCCGGGTGGATCCGCCATTCGGTTTGATCTCTCCGGCGTCACCTTTATCGACGCCGCGGGCAAAGGGTTCCTCGCCGAGCGATACGCCGATGGCGCAGAACTCATCGTCGCCGGCTGCCAGATGCGGGCCCTTGCCGCGGAGATCGCAAACGCTCCCAAAGCCAACGCCCAACGGAACGGAGGTGCACGATGAAGATCAACCACGCGACTCTGGAAGACCTCACGGCCCAACTCGCCGAGGCGGCCGTCCCCGTGGCGATGCGGCACGGCGTCGGCGAGCGGTGGCTCGACATGGAGTTAGACCTTTGGCGGGTGCTGACCGCGACGATCGAGCGGTGGCGGGACGCCCGTGTTGCGAACCTGAAAGGGAAGGTGAGCGCATCATGAAAACCACCATCTCAATGTTTTTGTTGTGCCTCATGTTGACCGGCTGCACGCACGCCCCGGCCGAGATCGCGGGGACCGCGCCGCCCTCGGTCCCGGTCAGTTACCCGGTCGAGCGGGAAATCACCGAATACGCCGACTACACGGGCCGCACCGCCGCGGTCGATTCCGTCGAGGTGCGGTCGCACGTGTGGGGTTACCTGGAGAAGGTCAATTTCAAGGAAGGGGACCCGGTCATGAAGGACGACGTGCTCTTCAAACTCGACGCGCGGCCGTACGTCGCGGCGCTGGATCAGGCGAAAGCAAAAGTCGCCCAGGATCAGGCGCAGCTGAAGTTCGACGAGGCAGAGTACCAGCGGGCCTTCAAGCTCGTCAGCAGCGGGGCGGTCACCAAGTCGGACCTCGACAAGACCGCGGCCGCCCGGGACGTCGACATCGCCAACATCAAGGCGGCGGAGGCGGCCGTCGCGGCCCGAGAGTTGGACGTGGAGTACACGAACGTCAGGGCGCCGGTCAGCGGCCGCGCCGGCCGCTACGTCGTCACAGTCGGCAACCTGATCCAGTCGGGCGATCAAGGCGGCGGCACGCTGCTGACGACGATCGTCTCTGTGGACCCGATGTATGTCTACTTCGATGCCGACGAGTACACCGTCCTCCGCGTCCGCAAGTTGATCCGCGAAGGCAAGGCCAAATCGGCCCGTGACGTCCCTGACCTGCCCGCTTGGCTGGGCCTGGCGAACGAAGAGGGCCACCCGCACAAGGGCGTCCTCAATTTCGTCGACAACCAGGTCAACCCGAAGACCGGCACGTTGCGTTTACGCGGTGTGTTCCCCAACAAGGACGACGCGCTCGCCCCCGGCTATTTCGCCCGGGTCCGGATCAACATCGGCTTCCCGCATCCGGCCCTACTCATCAATGACCGCGCGATCGACACGGATCAGGGGCAGAAGATCGTCTACGTCGTGGGCGAGGACAACAAGGTTTCCACGCGACCGGTCCGCGTCGGCAAGATCTACGCCGGACTGCGGGAAATCACCCACGGTCTGAAGGCGGGCGATCGCGTGATCGTCAACGGCTTGCAACAGGTGCGGCCGGGGCTCGTCGTCGAGCCGAAGCTCGCGGACATGCCGGTCTCGGCGTCGTCCCGCGGCGTTCGGAATGCCATGGGGGAGTAACCGCGATGAGTCGTTCAGGATGGTTTGAAGCCGATCCTCTCGCGGACGGCGTCGGGGAGGGCCTGGAGGATGCGGGTATGTTCGGTAAGGATCCGGCTGTGCTCGAGCAGAATTGCTTCAATCCGGGCGAACCGTTGATCGGTCTTATCGAACCGCTCATCGATCCGTCGTTGAAGCGCAAGGGACTGGGCTTGAAAGGCCGCCTAGTTCTCGACCAGTTGCGCCTGGGCCCGGACGAGCGCCGACATGGCCTGGTCGAGTTCGTCGACCTTCCCGTTACCTTGACCGCGACCTTTGGCCATGCGACGGCTCCGATGTGTGAGCCTTCATTTTACCAGGACGAGGTGGGAATACGAGGTGGAACGGCTGTTCGCTGATCATTCGAAGAGAGGCCGATCATGCTCGCTCGCTTCTTCATCGACCGCCCGGTCCTGGCGTGGGTCATCTCACTGGTGATCGTCCTGCTCGGCGGGATCGCGGCGGCCCTGTTGCCGGTCGCGGAGTACCCGGACATCACGCCGCCGACCGTCCGCGTCACGGCGAACTACCCCGGGGCGAACTCGCAGGTCGTCGCGGACACGGTGGCCGCGCCGATCGAGCAGCAGGTCGTCGGCGTCGAGGGGATGCTGTACATGTCCTCGCAGTCCGGGAACGACGGGTCGTACACGCTCGACGTCACTTTCGCCCTGGGCACCGACGTGAACCTGGCGCAGGTGCTGGTCCAGAACCGCGTCGCGATCGCCGAGCCGACGCTGCCCGACGTCGTCAAGGCGATCGGCGTGACCACGAAGAAGCGCTCGCCGGACATTCTCCTGGTCGCCAACCTGACCTCCGACGACGACCCAGCCACCGGCAAGCCCTATTACGACCGGCTCTACATCAGCAATTACGCGACCATTCAACTCAAGGACGCGCTCGCCCGGTTGGAAGGCGTCGGCGACGTCATCGTCATCGGCCAGCAGGACTACAGCATGCGAGTCTGGCTGGACCCGGACAAGCTGCAGTCGCGCAACCTCACGGCCGGCGACGTCATCCGCGTCCTCCGCGAACAGAACGTGCAGGTCGCGGCCGGGCAGATCGGCCAGCCGCCGGTGCCGACGGGTCAGGAGTTTCAATTCACGATGAGCACGCTCGGCCGGCTGGTCGAGCCGGAGCAGTTCGCGGACATCGTCCTCAAGACGGGTTCCGACGGCGAAATCACTTATCTCAAAGATGTCGCCCGGACCGAACTCGGGGCGCGGAGCCAGGACACGATCGCGCGGGTGGACGGCAAGCCGGCCGCGGGACTCGGCATCTTTCTGCTGCCCGGCGCGAACGCCCTCGACACCGCCGATCGCGTCAAGGCGAAGATGCGCGAACTCGAAACCCGCTTCCCCAAGGGACTCAACTACGGCTTCCACTACGACACGACGCCGTTCATCCGCGAATCGGTGGACGAAGTGTTCAACACACTCCGCGACGCGATCATCCTGGTCGCCGTCGTCGTGCTGCTGTTCCTGCAGGACTGGAAGGCCCTCTTGCTGCCGGTCATCGACGTCGCAGTGTCGCTGGTCGGCACCTTTTTCGTCATGAAGCTGATGGGCTTCTCGCTCAACAACCTGACGTTGTTCGGGCTGGTGCTGGCGATCGGCATCGTCGTGGACGACGCGATCGTCGTGCTGGAGAACATCGAGCGCTGGCTGGAGAAGGGCCTGCCCGTCCGCGAAGCGACGATCAACGCGATGAACGAGATCACCGGGCCTATCCTGGCGATCACGCTAGTGCTCAGTTCGGTGCTCCTGCCCAGTGCGTTCCTGGGCGGCATCACGGGGCAGTTCTTCCGCCAGTTCGCGCTGACGATCTCGGCGTCGATGATCATCTCGGCGATCAACGCCATGACCATGACGCCGGCCCGGGCGGCGTCGATCTTCGGTAGTCGAAAAGCGGGCGCACACGGCGACGAAGGCAAGGAGGCGCTGCCGTGGTGGTTCTTCGGCCTCGTCGGCGGCTTAGTGAGTGTTTGGTTGCTCACGCCGGTCGTTGGCGAGCCGGGAGCGTCAGCGTCCGGCGAAGCTCCCGGCCTGAAAGCGACCTTGGCGACGTGGCGAACGTACGTCCTCCTCTTCCTCCCCGGCGCGATCGCCGGCGGCGCCCTCGGCTGG
Organism: Gemmataceae bacterium; assembly: GCA_035494815.1. Taxonomy (GTDB): domain Bacteria; phylum Planctomycetota; class Planctomycetia; order Gemmatales; family Gemmataceae; genus DATJGQ01. The sequence goes on along the minus strand of DATJGQ010000957.1, from coordinate 976 downwards.
TTCATCATTCGCCCGGTCAACTGGGTGCTGAGCAAACTCTTCCGCGGGTTCAACCGCCTCTTCGACCGCGCGACCCGCACCTACGGGACGGCAGTCGGCTGGCTGCTGCGGCTCAGCGCGGTCGTGCTCGTCGTCTACGTCGGCCTCATCGGCCTGACCGGTTTCGGCTTTAGCCGCATCCCGACCGGGTTCATCCCGATCCAGGACAAGGGCTATCTGCTGGCCAACATTCAGTTGCCCGACTCGGCGTCGCTGGAGCGGACGGTCGAGGTGACGGCGGCGATCGAGAAGATCGCCCTTGAGACGCCCGGCGTCGCGCACACGCTGGCGATCCCGGGGACCTCCTTCGTCCTGAACGCGAACAGTTCGAACTACGGCTCGATGTTCATTACTTTCAAGCCGTTCGCCGAGCGGCGGGCGCACGACCAGAGCGGCGAAGCGATCCTCGCCAAGCTCCGGGCCCGCTTCCAGAAGGAGATCCCGGAGGCCCGCGTGCTCGTCTTTGGGGCGCCGGCGGTCCGCGGCCTCGGCAACGCGGGCGGGTTCAAGCTGATGGTGGAAATGAGCGGCGACGTCAACTTCGACGCGCTGCAGGCGCAGGCGGACAACCTCGTCGTCAAGGGTAACCAGCAGCCCGGCCTCGTCGGTCTGTTCGACGGCTTCCGCGCCCGCACGCCGCAACTCTATGTGGACGTCGACCGCAAAAAAGTCAAGACGATGGGTGTAGCGCTCACCGACGTCTTTGACGCGCTGCAGGCGTATCTGGGCAGTTACTACGTCAACGACTTCAACCGCTTCGGCCGCACCTGGCAGGTGAACATTCAGGCCGACGCCCGCTTCCGCGCGGACGCGGAGTCCGTCAAGCAGCTCAAGGTCCGCAACGCCGACGGGGACATGGCCCCTCTGGGGTCCGTCGTGGACATCCGCGACTCCACCGGCCCGCTCACCGTCACGCGCTACAACATGTTCCCCGCGG
>DATJGQ010000956.1:0-3362 GCA_035494815.1 Gemmataceae bacterium | reverse complement strand
GTGGGAGCCCCGAATGATCGGAAGCTCCCACGTCGGGTTTACGCCTCGACGCTCGCCATGAACCTTATCGACACCCGTAGATCATCAGCGCGACCACCGCCGCGGTTACCAGGAACATGCCCAGCGCAACGTGCCCGAGACAACGCATCGTTCCCTTCCTCGTTTTCGTGTATAACTTCGCCGGGACCGTCCGACTCCCACCGCACCCGGCGAGACCCGATCGATGGTCGAAGCGATTGTCGCCCTCGTGACGCTGACGGCGATGGAGATCGTCCTCGGCATTGACAATATCATTTTCATCGCGATTGTGGCCGGCAGACTCCCACCGGACCAGCAACCTCGGGCCCGTCGGCTCGGCCTCGCCGCCGCGTTGATCACCCGTCTCTTGCTCCTCGCGACGCTCTCATACATCCTCAAACTGAATGATCCACTTTTCACGCTCCCCGATCTTCCACTCTTCCACGAACTCGAAGCCCGGGCCGTGTCGATCCGCGACCTGATCCTGATCGGCGGCGGCTTGTTCCTCATCGCGAAAAGCACCGTCGAGATTCACGAACGTCTCGGCGGCGAAGAACCGGACCACGGCGAGCCCCCCCCGCCGAGCTCGTTCGCCTCGGTGATCATCCAAATCGCCGTACTCGACATCATCTTCTCGCTCGACTCGGTCATTACCGCCGTCGGGATGGTCAACGACGACATCCGACTGGAGAACGGCTTCGTGATCGGCAAGTTGTGGATCATGAGCGCGGCCGTGGTCGTGGCGGTCGGCGTCATGCTGCTCTTCGCCGGCGCGGTGAGCGATTTCGTCGCCCGGCACCCGACGCTCAAGATCCTCGCACTGAGCTTTCTGATCCTGATCGGCGTCCTGCTCGTCGCCGAAGGGCTCGGACAGCACATCAACAAAGGCTACATCTATTTCGCGATGGCCTTCTCCGTCGCGGTCGAAATGCTGAACTTGCGGCTCCGGCCACACAAGCCCGTTAAACTCGGCGGGCCGGGACACGCTCACCTGTCCTCCACGCACTCCCAATCCGCCTCGCGATAGTCCGTCGCCGTCAGCCGCCAGGCGCGCACTTCGGGTTGTGCCGATTGCAACGAAATGATCAGATTCACCACTCGGTCACCCCAACTCAGAGCGAGATCCTTGCGACTCGGGAACGGCGGCGAGGACGGGTGGGAGTGGTAGACGGCGACGACGTCCAAGGCCGCCCGCCGCAACTCGCGCATGGCGTCGAACATGCTTCGGGGCTCAGACTCATAGTCTGTGGGACTCCCGGCGGCGTTGACGAGCGGGTGAACGCTCCGCGCGTACAGCGAACGGCCGTCCGGCGACGGCGAGCCGCCGAGCAGTCCACAGCACTCGTTCGGTCGTTCCGCGGCCGCCTGTGCGAGCATTGCCGCAAGGATCGGCCGCGGGATCAGAAGCCGGGGGGACTCGGTCGAGGTTGGCATTTGTTCCGGCGGTATTATTTCCTACGATTCTATGTACGCGAAAAGGGCTCGCGAGCGTTCGTCAGAGCCGCGACCGTCAGGAAGCGGGTGCCGGCTCCCTGACGGTCGCGGCTCAGCCCATCCGCGGAGGAATCAATGCCGCGCGAAAAAGTCATTCTCGCCTACTCCGGCGGACTCGACACCTCCGTTATGGTCCCGTGGATCGGCGAGAAGTACGGCCTCGACGTCGTCACCTTCACCGTCGATCTCGGTCAGGGCGAAGACATCGAGAAGATCCGCGCGAAGGCGACTAAGACCGGAGCCGTGGACGCCGTCGCCGTGGACGCCCGCAACCTGTTCGTGGACCATTTCGTCTTCCCCGCCCTGATGGCCGGCGCCGTCTACGAGTGGAAATACCCGCTGGCGACCGCACTCGGCCGACCGCTGATCGCGAAACTGATGGTCGACGCCGCCCGCGAGCACAACGCCAAGGCGGTCGCCCACGGGTGCACCGGCAAAGGGAACGACCAGGTCCGCTTCGACGTCACCTTCCAGACGCTCGCCCCCGACCTCAAGATCATCGCCCCGGTCCGCGAGTGGAGCATGTCGCGTCCGGAAGCGCTCGAGTACGCCGCCAAGCACAAGATCCCCGTCGAGGCGAAGCCCGAGAGTCCTTACAGCATCGATCAGAACCTCTGGGGCCGCTCGTGCGAGGCGGGCGTCCTGGAAGATCCGTGGGACGAACCGCCCGCCGACGCCTATGCCTGGACGACCGATCCTGTCAAAGCCCCGAACGAACCGGAATACGTCGAGATCGAATTTGACCACGGCGTCCCGGTCGCGCTCGACGGCAAGCCGATGGACGGCGTCCCGCTGATCGAGCGACTCAACGTGATCGGCGGGAAGCACGGCATCGGCCGGATCGACCACGTCGAGAATCGCCTGGTCGGGATCAAGTCCCGAGAACTCTACGAGGCCCCCGCCGCGGTCATTCTGCACGACGCCCACCGCGAATTGGAGACACTCTGCCTGAGCAAACAGGCGGTCCGCTTCAAGACTTTGGTGGCACAGGAATACGCCGACCTGATTTACAACGGTCTCTGGTTCAGCGCCTTCCACCAGGACCTGTTCGCATTCGTCGCCAGCAACCAGCGTTACGTCAGCGGCACGGTGCGGGCCAAATTGTACAAGGGCAAAAGCACCGTCGTCGGCCGGAAAAGCGAGCACAGTTTGTACAGCAAGAAACTTGCGACCTACGATAAAGGTAGCGACTACGACCAGGCCGCCGCACAGGGATTCATCAAGATCCACGGCCTGGGCCAGCAGACGCAGGCGAAGTTGCAACTGCTCAAAGGCGGCCGCGGCTTCGACCTGCCGGGCCTGCCGAGCAAAGACGAGAAGTAGTTGCTAGTTGTCAGTGACGAGTTGTCAGTGAATACCGATTTTCACTGGCGACACTTTGACAACTGACAACTGACAACTTGGCTTGGACGCCACACTCCGAAAGGAGAGTCCTGGTATGGGCAGCGACACCATGGACCTCGATCAGTTGGCCAGCTATCTGCGCCGCGATTCGCGGGAGTTGCACAAGCTGGCCACGCGCGGCGAACTGCCGGGCCGTAAGGTGGGCGGTGCCTGGCGGTTCGCACGGGCCGAGATCAACCTCTGGCTCGGCACGGCCATGCGCGGCTTCGACGACGAGCAACTCAAGCACATCGAAGACACCCATCCCGAACCGCAAGAACCTCTGCTGACCAACCTGCTCCCGCCCGCATGCGTGGAAGTGCCGCTCGCCGCCCGGACGAAGGACTCGATCCTCCGCGACATGGTCCGGCTCGCCGAGCAGTCGTGGCAGGTGTACGACCCCGACGGCCTGCTCGATGCTCTGCGCCAGCGCGAGGAGATGGGGACGACGGCCCTGGAGTGCGGCG
>DATJGQ010000955.1:0-4952 GCA_035494815.1 Gemmataceae bacterium | reverse complement strand
GAGAGCAGGACATGGGCCGAACCATGCGGTTCGTTCAGGGCAGGATGTCGTTGACGGCGAGCGAAACGCCGGGAAGCGCGGCGATGGTCAGCATGCCGCCGCGGGCGAGTTGCTGGGTTGATGCCCAGGCGCCGCCCGATTGCGGGCTGCGGAAGACTTGGACAATGTCGGAAGTCAGATCGACGACCCAGTACTCGGTAATTGCGTTTTCGGCGTACAGGACTGCCTTGGGGCCTAAGTCGTCATCGATCGAACTATCGGCCACCTCGACCACAAGAAGAGTGTCGGATGGCCGCGGCGGTGCGACAAAGCCGGGCGCGTCCTGGTAAAGAACGATGTCCGGCTCCGGTTCGCTATCGACCAAATGGATGGGATTTTGTGGGCTAACCACAACGTCGTCGGCAACGCGGCGGCTGAGAAGCTTGGTCAGTCGATTGACACAGCGAATGTGAGCATCGCCAATTGGCATCTTGACCAACATCTCCCCGCGAATCAGCTCGATCCGTTCGTCCTCGTGCAGGATCGCGGCGGCGATCATTCGGTGATACTGCGCGACGGTAAACACATAGGGCGCCCCGCTCGCGTCGACGACGTCGTCGGCTTGCCAGACGCCGGGAGTGTGTCCCGCAAATACGCCGGCCTTCTCCATTTCTCGGAATTGGTCGGCCGTAATCCGGCGACGAGTCCGGACCGGCTGAAGCTTCGCAATCATGAGCCTCTCTCCTCGCTCGTGCCCCATAATACCTGCGATGGAACTCTGGCTCAATGTAACCCACCGTCCACGACTTCCCTTATGCTTTTGGCTCCGAGTTGCTTCAATGCCGCCGGCAGGCCATCTACGATGCGCTGGGCCGCCGTCGGGTCGTAGAAGTTGACCGTCCCGAGCTGCACCGCGGTCGCGCCCGCGACCAGGAACTCCATGACGTCGTCGAGCGTCGCGATGCCGCCGACGCCGATCACTGGCACCGCCTTCGTCTTCGCGACCTGCCAGACCAGCCGCAATGCCAGCGGCTTGATTGCCGGACCGCTCAGGCCGCCGGTGACGTTGCCGAGGATCGGCTTCTTTTTCCGCCAGTCGATCGCTATGCCGACGAAGGTGTTGACGAGCGTCACCGCGTCCGCCCCGCCGTCGGCCGCGGCTTTCGCGATCGGGACGATGTCGGTCACGTTCGGCGTCAGCTTCGCCAACAGCGGCAGCGGGCACGCGTCGCGGCAGGCGCGGACGATCCGCCGGGTCACCCCGGGATCGGTGGCGAAATCGATCCCGCCCGCGACGTTCGGGCACGACAGGTTCAGCTCCAGCGCGGCCAGCCCCGGTTCACGGCCAATTTTCGCGGCCATCTCCGGAAACTCGTCGGCCGTCTTGCCGGCGATGTTGCCGATGATCGCGGTCGGCAGTGTCCGCAAGTACGGCAGGTGATGGGCGATGAAATGTTCGATGCCGTCGTTATCCAGGCCGATGGCGTTGAGGAGGCCACTCGCGGTCTCGTACGTCCGCGGCGGCGTGTTGCCGATCCGCGGTTGTGCGGTGACCGTCTTCGGGACAATCCCGCCAAGCTTGGCGAAGTCGACCAGTCCCGCCATCTCGCGCGCGTAGCCGACGGTGCCACTCGCCACGAGGATCGGGTTGCGCAGGCTCAGTCGGCCAACAGCGACGGTCAGGTCCGGCATGGCGTTATTGTACCGCGCGCCGATTCACGGTCCGGACGGGGCTTGGCCCGGTGGTAACTCTTTGACCTCGATCTTTCGGAATTGCGCGATCGTCCCGGGCCGTTCGACTTGCAGTGCAAAATGTCCCTTCTTGTACCTCGACGCCTCGTCCACGAAATCGACAGCCGTTTTGCCATCGACCTTGATGATGATCCGATTACCTTGCGCAATGACCTGTAAGGTGAACCAGGTGTTTGATTTGACGAGGTCCGACGTGACCTTAGCCAGAGAGTACAAGCTGCCGGTCTTGTACGGATCCTCCGCATCGCCTTCGAAGATTTGCGCTTCATAACCCTTGGGGTGGACGCCCCAGCCGAGGCCGTACTCCGAGCGGAAGTAAACGCCACTATTGCCATGATTGTTGATCTGGGCTTCGACGCGAAGGTGAAAGTTTTCGTAATTGCCGCGTTCGCTGAACAGGTGGCTCCGCGGGCCGCGGCCGATCAGGACGCCGTTCTCCACCCGCCAGTCGCCCGGCTGATCGGGGTGCGTCTGCCAACCGGTCAGGTCGTGGCCGTTGAACAGTTGCACCCAGCCGGGCTCGGCGGTCGTGATCTTGTCCGGCGTCGAGCGGGCCTTCGCCACCTGTGCCTGGGCCTCGGCGAGGCGGCCATCGGCCTTATCCAATGCGTCGGGCGTCGCGGCGCCCACATCCGCTTTTACCGCAATGATCCTTCGCTCCTCCTTCCGATGCGCGACCAGCTCTTCGAGCCGTGCCACGATCGCCGCGCGGTCTTGTTCCGCTTCGGCGAGGCGGAGGCGGGCCGTCGTCAGTTCGACCTCCGCGGCCTGCATGTCGAGCGGGTTGACGGTCCCTGCGTCGAACCGGGTCTTGACCATGTTCCGTTCGCGCTCCTTCGCCGCGACCAGGTCGCGAAGCGCCCCGAGTTCGGCATCCGCAACCGGCGCGGCTTCCCGGCGGTAGGTCAGCAGCGCGTCCTTACCCTGCGGGTCGGTACGGAAGGCCGTCGGCCGCGGTCGATTCTCATTATCCACAGCGATGAAGGCCAGGCACATCTCCAATCGATCGCCGGCCACTTTGTAGATGCCCTTCATGGGACTCGGCAGCTCGAAGATCGAGCCCAAGAAGTCGATCTCGGCGGGCACCTTTGAAGGCGCGGTTTTCACGGTAGCTTCGTATCGCTGCCCGGCCCAGACCAGACCGTATTGGTCGCCTTGAAACCGCAGCTCCGAAGGGAAGGCTAGCTTCGCTTCCGCAAGTGGCACCGGCCGGCCCTCGTGTTCCGCGGCGACCAACACCCATTGGCCGTCGAGCGACGTCCGCGCGACCGCCGCGTCAGGGTTTCCATGGGCAGCCGCAACGGACCCCGGGACGGGGGGCGGAGTTCGGCGTGGGATCGCTCGGATAATTACCCGTTCGCCGCGGTGGAGTTCCAATTCACAGCTGGTGCCACTCTGGCGGACCGTGTGATCGGCGATGATTCCGACTGTCGTCAGCTGCCAAGACATCCCTTCATACTCGTAGCCGGGTTTGCAGCCGGGGTTCAGCTTGTATTTTCCCGGCGATACCTCGACGGTGCGGCGGATTTGCATGCCCAACCAGTCGGTCACCGTCGCGTCGTTCTGCAGCACGATGATCCCCCCGAGACCCTCCTCCGGAACGATTTCCAGGGTGGCTCGATTACGGAGATAGCGCACTGTCGAAGGCCCACACCAGACGGCGATGAGCAGAAGCAGACATGACGTGGTGATCAACGCGGCGATTCGCCGCTGCCTGGACGCGCGGACCCGCTGTAATAACGTGGGCTCCGCGCGCGTTTGCTGCGGGTGCAGAAACGCGGCTCGAACGTCACGCCGGCTGAGGACGATCAGGGCCCACATGCCGAACGGCAGCGCGGTCCAGTCGCCCGGGCCCATCGCGAAGCGGTGCTCGCGCAGCGTGACCAGCTTTTCCAACATGAGGGCGAAGGGCAGGCAGGCACCCAGGACGCACATCCAGTACATCTCGCCGTGCCGCATCTTCCGCCCGGCGAAGATCAGCAGGAAACCCGCAAATGCCGGCAAGAGCGCCAACCGGACCCAAAGGAAGTTAAACGAGCTCTCGTCAAGCTGCGTCCATTTCGACACGTCAACATGGCCGAACAAAACCAGGAGGACGAACACCGGGATGGCGAGCCAGTACAAAACGCCTGAAATCGTCAGCCCGATCGCCGGCGAGGTGAGGCGTGCCAGGGCGATCTTCTTTTCGACGGATGGCGGACGTCGGGCCGGTGGCGGGGTTCCTATTTCCGGCCTTCGTCCTGGCACGCGCCGCTGCAAATCGGCGAGGTGCTGCCCGAGCAGGTCCCCGACTTCCTTCGCCGTCTGAATCCGGTCCTCCGGTTTCTTGGCGTGCAGCTTCGCGATGATGTCGCAAAGCCAATCCGGAATCTCGTCGTTGATCTCGCGGACCGGCCGTGGCTCGTCTTCGATTACCCGCTTGAGTACGGCATGCGTGCCGCTGGCCCGGAACGGCGGGTGGCCCGTGCACATCGCGTAGAGCACCGTGCCCAGGCTGAACAGGTCGGAGCGGTGATCGACCGGGAAGCCCTCCGCCTGCTCGGGCGACATGTACGTCGGCGTGCCGGCGACAGCGCCCGACTGCGTGATGCTGGCGTCGTCGACGGCCCGGGCGAGGCCGAAGTCGGTCAGCTTGACGCGCTCGACGCCGTTCTCCAGCAGGATGTTCGCCGGCTTGATGTCGCGGTGCACGAGACCTTGCTTGTGAGCGGCGGCGAGCCCCTCCGCCGTCTGCAGGCCGATGCGGAGAATTTCCGTCACGCCGAGCGGGCCGTGCCGGTCGATCTTGTCCTGCAGCGAGACGCCGTCGATACACTCCATGACCAGATAAGGCGGCTGCGCGTCCTCCTGGACGTCGTAGATGCCGACGACGTGCTCGTTCTTGACGGCGGCGGCGGCGCGGGCCTCGCGGATGAACCGCTTGCGGGCGGCGCCGTTGGCCGCGAACGCCGGCGAAAGCACCTTGATCGCCACGACGCGGTGGAGCTTCTCGTCGAACGCCTTGAGGACGGTGCCGAAACCGCCCTGGCCCATGACTTGTAGGACTTCGTAGTGCCCGATCCCGCCGATCGAGTCCGCCCGTCGGGGTGGGGCGAGGTAGCCGAGCGTCTCGTCGTCCGTCGGGGACGCATCGGTGGGGAGCGTACAAGTGGCAGCCTGTCCCGGTTCGGGCGCGACGACCGCCGGCTCGGCGAGGAAACTGCCGGCGGCTTCGTGCGAGC
>DATJGQ010000954.1:0-8812 GCA_035494815.1 Gemmataceae bacterium | reverse complement strand
CCCCCCCCCCCCCCCCCCCCCCCCGCTCGCCTTTAGTGCCGGCCGTTCGGCTGCGTAAATCCGGACGGCCCTTCCTTGAGCCCCGCACTCGGCCGCACGACGCCGCCGACGCCGATCTGCTCCGGGTGCCGCGCGATCTTATCGGCAAACGTCTGTAAGTCCCTGAGAATCAGGTCCACCCGCGGCAGGATCTTCGTCAGCATAAACGCCGCGTCGTTCAGATTATTGTAAAACGACGGGTCGCTGAAAAGCTTCTGCACACTTCCGTCGCTCCGCGCGATCGGGGCGAGCATCTCGTTGAGCGTGTTGGCCAATCGCGCGATCTGCTCCAGGCTCGTGTCGAGGTTTCGCAACACCCTGTCGCTGCGATCGCCGAACGGCTTGGCCGCCTGATTCAAACTCGCGAACGCCTGGTCCGCGTTGTTGGCGATGCTCTCGAACCGGCCGCTGGACTTTTCGAGGTTCCGCAGTGTCGTCGTCGCGTTCCGCTGGTTTTCTTCGCTCAGCAGCATGTTCGCCCGCTGGGTGAGTTCGTTGAACGAGCGCAGGGTACTTTCCAGCGCCGCCTGATTGGTCTGGACCAGGACATCGATCCGTTCGGCGACACGGCCGAAGTTCATGATCGTCGATTGCAGTTCTTCATTCGTGCGCCGCAGTCCCGGGCCGAAGCTTCGGAAACTCTGAATCAGCAGCCGCAATTCGTCATTCGTCCGCCGCACTTCGGGGACCGTCTCGCGCAGGGATCGCGCCAGCAGCGCGATCTCTCGCGTGCCCTCGTCCAGTCGCGGCGTCAGAATCTCGATCAGCCGCCGGATCTGGTTGAGTGACTGCTGCACGCTCGGAATGACGTCCGTCGCCTGGCCGAGCAGAGTACTCGGCGACGTCGGCGACTGGCCGCGGATCGTTGCCCCCGGCGGGATGATGTCGCCCGGCGGCGGTTGTGGCGCGGCGGGCTGCGGCGGGGGGGGCGGGAAGTCACCCTTTCCCGGTTCCTTCGGCTGCTGCCCGGCGACGAGAAGGATGTCGCCGTCTCCCCGCCAGTTGGTCCGAGTGAGGCCCGGTTCCTTCTGCGGCGGATTGACCGGCACCGGCGGCCCGGTCGGCACGGGCGGCGACAATTTCGGCGTCGGCTGGACCGGGGCGGACGGCTCGGCAGGGGAGGGCACCAACATCGTCCCCGGCGTCTGGGGCATGAAATCGATCGTCGTATCGCGGCTGAGCAGGTCCTGGTTGACGACCGCCTGGTCGGACGTCCAGAGGGTGTACTTCTTGTTGACGGCGATGACGACGCGAACTTCGCCCGTTTCGTTGTCCAAATCGACCGCAGTGACTTCACCGATCCGAATCCCCGACCGTCGGACGGGCGTGCCGACCGAGACGCCCGGGGCGTTCTTGAAGAGGATCGTGTACTCGTGCCGCGGCGTGAACACGGTGGGCGCGCCGCCGAAAAACACGGTCAGCACCGCGAGCAGCACGAACGCGCCGATCACGAACATGCCGAGGCGGTAACGCTGGAGGCGGGTTTCCATGACGGGCCTCACTCCTGCATTTCGCCGAGCCGATCGCGGGCCTCGCCCTCGATGAACTGCTTCACCCGAGAGTCCGTCGACTCCCGAAGTTGGTCGGGCGTGCCGTCGAACAGCACCTGCGGCTCGTCCGGCTTGAGCCGTGACAGCGGAAAAAACATGACCACGCGGTCCGCGACCTTCAGCACCGTCTTCATGTCGTGCGTGACGATCACGCTCGTAACCGGGCGACGTCGTTTGGTCTGCAAGATCAATTCGTTGATCACGTCACTCATAATCGGGTCGAGGCCGGTCGTCGGTTCGTCGTAAAGCATCACCTCGGGGTCGAGGACGAGGGCCCGGGCCAGCCCCACCCGCTTTTTCATGCCGCCGGACAACTCCGCCGGCATCTTCGTTTCCGAGGCCTGGGGCAGGCCGACCTCTTGCAACCGCTGCCGAACCCGCTCGCGGATGTCGCCGTCGGTCAACCGGTGGTGCACCCGCAGCCCGAAGGCGACGTTGTCGAACACGGTCATGCTGTCGAACAGCGCGGCCCCCTGAAAAAGGAAGCCGATCCGCAGCCGCTGCTTGACCAGTTCCTGATCGGGCAGATCGGTCAGGACCCGCCCGTCGAAGGAGACCGACCCGCTCGTCGGCCGCAACAGGCCGACGATCAGCTTGAGCAAGACGGTCTTGCCGCAGCCGCTCTCGCCGATCACGCCGATCGTCTGACCGTGGCCGACCGACAGGCTGACGTCGCGCAGTACCTTCTGGGCGCCGAACTGTAACGACGCCCGATCGAGCCGGATCAACGCGTCGTTTACGTCGGCCATTCTCACCCCGGCCGGCATCAGGAACCGCGTGGCACGACCGGGCCGAACAGTTGGTCGTGCAGGCGGTTGAAGAACAGGCCCATGAAAAAGTCGAGCACGAGGATGCTGAGGAAGGACAATACGAACGCCTCGGTGGCGGCCCGGCCGACGCCTTCGCTGCCGCCACGGCTATGGAACCCGCGGTGGCAGCTGATCAGAGCGATGAGCGCGCCGAACACGGCCGGCTTGAACATGCTCACGCCGATGTCCCACAGTTCCATGAAGTCCCGCGCGTGCGACCAGTAATGGTGCGGCACGACGCGGAAGACGCCCAGACAAATCGCCGCGCCGCCGATGATGCCCAGGCAGTTGGACATCACGGTCAGCAGCGGCGTGAGTAGTACGCACGCCAACAGACGCGGCACGACGAGGTAGTGCACCGGGTCCACGCCGAGGCAGGCGAGGGCGTCGATCTGGTCGGTGACGCGCATGGTTCCGAGTTCCGCGGCCATTGCGGTGCCGACGCGGCCCGCGACCATCGTCGCGGCCAATACGGGACCGAGTTCGCGGATGACGGCCATGTTGATCATGGTGCCCATCCACGACTCCAGGCCCATGGGCTTGTAGGCCCCGTAGGCCTGCACGGCCAGCACCATGCCGATGAACATGCCGGTGACGGCGACGACGGGGACGCTGCTGACGCCGACCATGTAACAGACGGGCACGAGCGTCCCGGGGCCCGGCCGACGGCGAAACGTCCAGGCGAGCGCCTTGGCGGAGAACGCCGCCCAGTCGCCGATGAATTCGACGGCCCGCGTCAAGAGAGCACCGGGCGACGCGGGGGGGGCGGCAGTGGCTCGCGGCTCGGGCACGGGCACGGGCTCCTCCCTGGGGCGCGACAAAGCCCACCCGCGGCGGGTGGGCTATGGTTCACATCTCATTTCGGCGGCCGGGCGGCCGTGGCCGGACTGGTTTTCGCCACCGAACGACACAACAATGCCGCGCGGACGCTACCGCCGCTAACTTAGGCATGTGCCCGAACGCCGTCCGGCGGCGCGACCCACACCCCCCGCACAGGGTCCCAGACGTGCACGGTCACCCGCGGCCCTACCGGAAGCACGGTCGGAATGTCTTCCGTAACCGCCGCCCGCCGGACGCCGCGGCGGCGCCGGAGCATCGCCAACTCCTGCCAGCCCAGGAATACGACGAACACGCCGATCAGCCCGATGATCGGCTGATTGTTCAGCCACGCGAACGCCATAAACAACACGGCAAAGCCGCTCGCGACCACGACGGCGACTTCGGTGGCGGGAACCCGATCGATCCACATCGCCAGGAGCGACCGGAGCACGCGCCCGCCGTCCATCGGGAACGCGGGCAGCATGTTGAACAGCACCAGCATCACGTTCATGCCGAAAAGTTGAATGAGCAGCTTTCCACCGAAGGCCAGGTATCGCATGTCCGCCGGGCTGGCTGCCCAACGCGCGTACGTGTCGGTGAGGAGCATGCCGCCGAGCAGTCCGGCGGCGATGACGACGTTCACGAGCGGGCCTGCGACCGCAATAAACAGTTCTTCGACCGGCCGGTCGGGCATCCGTTCCAACCGCGCGACGCCGCCGATCGGGTACATGGTGATGTCGCGGGTGCCCACGCCGAAGACTCGGGCCATCAGCGCATGGCCGAGCTCGTGCAGCATCACGCACCCTAGTAGCGCGAAGATCGTGGCAACCGCCAGCGTCGCCGCCTCGTAACCGTCGTGTTGCAGGTTGAACCAACCGACGATCGCGGGCAAGAGCAGAAATGTCCAGTGGACGTAAAGGCCAATCCCGAAGGCAGTGCCGATTCTCCAGGAACGCATGGAACGCTCAACTTTCCGAATGGACAATAAGGGTCACGGCAAACCATTCCGTCCCCCCGGCTATCCCATTATTAGATGCGAGGAGTCAGAGTGTGATGCGAATTGTCGTGCGCACGCCCAGGCGGATCGCCCCCGCCCGGCTAAGCAATGAACGGATATGTGGTTACAGCAAGAACATCTTCGCGATCGAGAAATAGATGATGATCCCGGTCACGTCGACAAACGTGGCCACGAAGGGGCTGGAAGCGATCCCCGGGTCGGCCCCGATCGCACGAAAAACGAACGGCAACATTGAACCGACGATTGTCCCCCACAGACAGATGCCGGCGACCGAGTAGGCGATCACCTGGGCGAGTTTCCAGCGGTCGACGGGCGGCTCGGTGACGGCCGTCTTCGCCGGGAAATGGAATTCGCGCGACTGCCCGCTTTCAATCACGGTCGGCAACTCGTATTTCGGCAATTGGACCGTAACGGCTTTCTCTCTCGGGAGAATGAGTTCGAGCGCTTTCGCAGGTAGTTCCATGACGCCGCCGGGTGCCGGCAGCTCGACATTCGCATTCTTGGAGACACGCAGGGCAAACGGTTCGTCGTACTCTTTGTGCCCGCCGCGGACGTGTTCCGGCGTCAACGCCCCACGAACGAAGGCGATCACAGCCAGGGTCGCGCCGAGAGCGAGGCCCATCAGTAACTCGTGCCGCAGCACCCGCGTCCAACTCCGCAGGTTCAATTGGCCCAGCGCCATCGCCCGGGTGATCAGCGTCGCCGCCTGCGAACCGGAGTTGCCGCCCGTCGACAGGCAAAGCGGGATGAAGAGGCTCAACACGACGAGCTTGTTGATCTCGTCCTCGAACGTCGAAAGGGCGGTAAAGGTGAATAACTCGGCGCCGAACAGGCAGGACAGCCAGAAGGCCCGCCGCGACCAGAGCGTGCGGAAATCGGATTCCAGGTAGTTTTCCGCCATCCGGCCGACGCCGCCGATCAAGTGGACGTCCTCGGTCGCTTCCTGCACGACCACGTCGATGACGTCGTCGTGCGTGACGATACCGACGAGGCGGTTGTCGTCGTCCACGACCGGCATGGCCAGGAAGTCGTAGCGGGCCAGTTCTTGCGCGGCTCGCTCCCGGTCGTCGGTCGCCTTGAGGGCGTGAATCTCCTCTTCCATCAGGTCGCGGACGAGACTGTTCCGCGGCGCAAGAATGAGATCACGCAGCGAGACGACGCCCATCAGCCTTCGCGTGGCCTCTTCGAGCACGTAGATGTAGTAGATCGTCTCGGAGTTCGGCGCCTGTTGCCGGAGCCGATCGACCGCCTCGTGTGCCCGGAGGTTTTCCGGCAGCCAGGCGTAGTCGGTCGTCATCAGGGCGCCGACCGTGTTGACGGGGAACTTCTGCAGCGTGGCGATGTCGCGGCGGTCCGCTTCGTCCACCAGCCGCAGCAGGTTCTCGGCCACCCGCGGGGACAGCCGGCGGAGCAGGGCGACGCGGTCGTCGTGCGACATCTGCTCGACCAGCCGGGCCATATGCGGCCGGCCGGTGCCCTCGGCCAGCTTCACCTGCATGTCGATCGGAAAGTACTCGAAGATCGCCGCCTGGTCGCGGATGGGGGTGTGTTGGAGGACTCGCCAAACTTCTTCGACGGAAAAGTCGCCGGTCAACGCCTCGGCGATCGTCGCCGGGTGAAGGGTCGCGCAAAACGTCTGCATCTCCCCCGAGTCGCCCTCCTCCAGCATCAGCCGGACTTCGGGTCCGAACAGGGGGTGGCTCATGGCGCGGACTCCTTACTCCAGCGGGGCGGACAGGGGCAGGTTGTCGATCAGCCGCGTGGCTCCGAATCGGACGGCGAGGACGGCCAGTGCCGGTCGTTCCAGGCGTTCGATCGGCCGCAGGTTGTCGGCGTCCACGATCTCGGCGTAGTCGAGGACCGCCCCGGGTGCCGCGGCGATGCGGTCGGCGAGCACGCGGCGAAGGGCGACGGCGTCCCGTTCGCCGGCGGCGACACGGCGTTGAACCGCGGCCAGCGCCTGCGATAGTGCGACTGCTTCTTGCCGTTGGACCGGCTCAAGATAACGATTCCGCGAACTCAGGGCCAGCCCGTCCGGCTCGCGGACCGTCGGCGCGACAATCACCCGCACCGGCACGTCCAGATCACGGACCATCTGCCGGATGATCCTCGCCTGCTGCGCGTCCTTCTGGCCGAAGTAGGCCCGGTCCGGCTGCAAGATGTTGAACAACTTAAGCACGACGGTCGCGACGCCGCGAAAGTGCCCCGGCCGGGACGCCCCCTCGAGCACGTCCTGCAGTTCGTGCACCTCGACGTAGGTCCGGAACCCCTCCGGGTAGATTTCCGAGGGTTCCGGCGCGAAGATCAACGTCGCTCCCTCGCGCTCGCAGAGTGCAAGGTCTTCGGACAGAGTGCGCGGGTAGCGGGACAGATCTTCTTGAGGGCCGAACTGCGCGGGGTTCACGAAGATCGACACGACGACAAAGGGACACCGATGTTTGGCGACGCGGATCAGGCTGGCGTGACCCTCGTGGAGGGCCCCCATCGTCGGCACAAGCCCGATCGTCTGTCCGGCGGCGCGGGCGGCGGCGACGGCCGGACGGGTGTCGGCAATCGTGTGCACGACTTCGATCGACACGACCGGACTCCCCGTGGCTATCCCGCGTCCGCACCCGCCGAGGTGGCCAGGACCATTTCCAAGTACGATCGCCGTTCGACTTGCGTCAGGCCCAGTTCGTGCGCGGCGGCGAGGACCAGGGCTTTCGCCGCTTCGTATCGTTCCTCGGGCGCGACGACTTCCAGTTCGGCAAACCGGCCGAGATTGTCCACCTCGTCGAGACAGACTTGCAACGGGAACCCGTCGCGCTCGCAATGCGCGACCCGCCGGGACTTGCGAACGATGCCGGACGGCTTGTAGCCGAGGTGGGTCACGAGCCGGCGGAAATCGGCGGCCGCCTCCTCGCCCTCGGCAAGCGCGACCTCGATCTCCAGCCGTGTTTTCGTTTCGCGGTCGCGTTTCGGCCCCTTATAAGTTACGTAATTCTTCGCGCCGACGGAGCGAACGCGGAACGCTTCGTCGGTGCGGGCGAAGTCGCGGTCCGGGGCGTTGAAGTAATGGTCGGCGTCGCGCCGCGGCGGGCCGAGCGGCGCGCCCCACCGCGCGAGCGCGGCCTCGAGTGCGGCGAAGGCGTCCACGGAGTATTTGACTTCGACTTCGAGCATCGGTCGGTGAGTGGTTAAGTTGTGCGCGGTTACTGTTTGTCATTAGTGTAGAAGTCCCCGGCACCACTGCTACACTAAGGCTTGACCACTCACCACTCACTATTCACCACTCACCAAAAAATGGCCGAGTTCCGGACGGTGTGCAAAGTCGATGACCTGCCGGAGGGCGAAGGCAAAACGGTCGTCGTCGGCGACAAGCTGATCGCGCTGTTTCGAAGCGGCGGGTCGTTCTATGCCATCGACGACGTGTGCCCGCACATGGGTGCGTCGCTCGGCGCGGGATATTTAGAAGCGGGCGTCGTCACCTGTCCGTGGCACGCCTGGCGATTCCGCGTAACGGACGGCACCTGGGCCGACAACCCGCGGATCAAGATCCCGTGTTACCCCGTCCGCGTCGTCGGCGATGAAGTGCAGGTTCAGCCGCCCGAGCCGAAGCCCCGCCCGGTACCCGGAGACTCCCGATGACCCGCCAGCTGTTGCGATACCCGCTGCTGGTTGCCGCCGCCGGCGCGCTCGTCTGTGTCAGCGATGCCGCGCCGCAACCCGCCCCCCGCGGCCCCTCGGCCGGACGGGCCCGGCCGAAACTCGAGCCGATCGCCGAGACCAAGCTCCTGATGGAAGGCCTGCTCCAATCGAATTTCCGCGGGCTGGAGAATCATCTCAAGCAGCGGCCGGCGGACAACGAAACGTGGGCGTTCGTCCGGGGCCAGGCGCTGCTCATCGCCGAGAGCGGCAACCTGCTCATGTTGCGGCCGCCAAAGAACGCCGGCCAAGACGTGTGGATGGACCGGGCGGCGGACTTGCGTGAACAGGCGGTCCGCGTCGCCCAACAGGCCGCCGCACGCGATGTGGAGCGCTGCCAGCTCGCGCTCATCGATCTGGCCGGCGCCTGCACCCGTTGCCATCAGAGCTTTCGCGTTCCGGTGCAGATTCGGGCGTTCGCCGCGAAGGATTAATCCGGCGGTCCGAAGGTATGGGTTATGCAGTTTCGGGGCTCGGCCCTTGTGATTGGCGGGCGAGCGGTTACATTAGCGTGCCGATGGTCGGTCGCGGCCCAAGATTTGCGCCGACCGGACGAATGACTCACTGGACGGGCCGTGGCGCCTACGCGACCCCTCCGTAAACCCAAGGCGACATTCATGGCCACCACGTCAGCCCCGCCACCACCCCTGACCCGCACCGATCAGAAGGAAGTGCGGATCTACCAGCACTCCATGCTCTTTTACTGGTGGCCGGTGTGGGTCGTCGCCTACCTGATGGCCCTTTGGACGTGGTGGGACGGCCATCGCCTGGCCATTCTGCCGAAGGACGCGACCATTCACAAGGTCTCTGACACCACGTTCACATTGGCCGTGTCTCAAGCGGATCATGCGAAATCGCTCGTCGAGGCGGCGGACAAGGAGCACAGCTTCCGT
>DATJGQ010000953.1:0-2876 GCA_035494815.1 Gemmataceae bacterium | reverse complement strand
TTCCCGCCGGCCGTACAGCACGCCGATTCCCGTCGGGCCAAAGAGTTTATGGCCCGAGAAGGCGTAGAAGTCGGCCCCAAGGTCCAGTACATCCGTCGGGTGGTGGGCGACCCACTGCGCCCCGTCCACCATCACCAGCGCGCCGACGCCGTGGGCCATCTCCGCGATCCGGCGGACGTCGTTGATCGTGCCGAGCGAGTTGGAGACGTGGACGACCGAGACGAGCTTCGTCCGCTCGCCCAGCATCTTTGCGTACTCATCGAGCAGCAGTTCCCCCGCGTCGTTCATCGGGATGACGCGGAGCCGGGCGCCCGTGGCCTCGCAGGCGATCTGCCAGGGGACGATGTTGGAGTGGTGCTCCATCGCCGAGACGATCACCTCGTCGCCGGCGCGGAGGAACGTGCGGCCCCAGCACGCCGCGACGAGGTTGATCGCCTCGGTCGTGCCGCGGGTGAAGAGGACCTGCCGCTCGTCCGGTGCGTTGATGAACGACGCGATCGTCTTGCGGGCCGACTCGTACAGCTCCGTCGCGACCTGGCTCAGGTGGTAGACGCCGCGGTGGATGTTCGCGTTCTGCGACTCGTAGTAGCGGCTGATCGCGTCGATCACCTGCCGCGGCTTCTGCGTCGTCGCGCCATTGTCGAGGTAGACCAGCGGCTTGCCGTGGGCACGCGTGGCGAGGATCGGGAAATCGGCGCGGACGCGGAGGGGGTCGAACTTGGCGACGGGGCGGACCAGAGGTTTGGGTGCGATGGCGGTCATTCGACGTCGCCTGGTTTTACGAACCGCCCTTTCGGCTAGACGGACACGGAACGACAAGCCCTGGCTTCACTTTTCAGGCGTCTACTGACGAAAGCAGTCTGAAAGCCTCACCGGGAGTTCCGCCGACAATAGGTCGGTGTCAATGTTCGCGCGCCGCCCGCGGATGACGTCATCGCAACCAGTCTGATAGATCAGCGCCCGGCGCGAGGACGGTACGATCGCAACAACGCGACTCGCCCCTGCGTCAAAGAACGCGAGCACCCGGTCATTCACTGCAGTGTACGTGTCGCTCGGCTCGACTACGACCAGCGCGACATCGGCGGGAGGCTTCGGCGAAAATGGTTGGGTTTCCGTCATGGCGGCGAATCCATGCACCAAGCCTTGCCGATGCGATTGCACGTCGCAGCGGGCGACGCCTGCGTCACCCTACAGGTTCGTCACCGCCTCGTCGTGCGCCCCCAGGTCAGCGATCCGCAGGTCCAGCGGCAGGCCGTGCTGGGCGGCCATGTACTCTTCCAGCCTTCGCCGGACCGGCTCGACCTTGATGCGCCGCGTGATGTCGGCGGCGAAGGCGTAGGTCATCAGGTGGCGGGCGGCGTCGAGGCCGACGCCGCGGGTGCGCATGTAGAAGACCTGCTCCTCGTCCACGGGGCCGGTCGTCGAGCCGTGGGTGCACTTGACGTCGTCGGCGTAGATTTCCAGGGCGGGCTGGCTGTTCATTACGGCGTCGTCGCTGAGTAGCAGGGCCTTGCTGCTCTGCTTGCTGTCGGTCTTCTGGGCCGGCTGGCGGACGAGGATCTTGCCGCGGAAGACGGCGGTCGCCCGGCCGCCCAGCACGTGCTTGTACAGCTCGTGACTGGGGCAATTCGGGGCGGCGTGGTCGAGGAGCGTGTGGTTGTCGACGTGTTGCTCGCCGCCGATCAGGACCAGCCCGTTGAGCGTGGCGGCGGCGCCGTCGCCGGCCATGATGACGTTCAGGTCGTTGCGGGTGAGCCGCGAGCCGATCGACGCGTTGTGCGAGACGAACGTCCCGCCGCGGGCGACCTGCACCTGCATCGTCGCGATGTGGTACGCCGCGGCGCCTTCCTGCTGGAGCTTGTAGTGGTCCACCAGTGCGTCGTGGCCGGCGACGATCTCCGTGACGGCGTTGGTGAAATAGGTGCCGGCGTTGGAGCCGACGTAGCTCTCGACGACGGTGGCCCGGGCCGCGTCCTCGACGAGCACCAGCACGCGCGGGTGGGCGACGGTGGGTTCTGCGGAGGGCGTCGAGACGAACAGCAGGTGGATCGGCCGCTCGATCACCGCGCCGCGGGGGACGTGGACGAACGCCCCGTCGGCGATGAACCCGGTGTTCAGGGCGACGAAGGGGTTCCGCTCGAGGTCCGCGTGACGGCCGAGGTGCTGCTCGAGTCCGTCGGCGCTCGTCACCAGCGCGTCCGCCAGGCTCCCGGCCCGCGCGCCGCGGGGGAGGTCGCCGATGCGCGACAGCTCAAGGGACATCCGCCCGTTCACGAAGACCAGCTCGCACGCGGCGTCGTCGCCGAAGCTGAAGCGGCCGGCCGGCTCGGCCGCGGCCGACGCGGCGGCGCGGGCGTCCGTCGTGGCCAGCTCGAAGTGCGTTCCGGCGATCGGGTCGAGGTTCGTGTGCCGCCAGTCCTCCTGCTTGCGGGACGGGAAGCCGACCCGCTCGAACCCGGCCATGCCGCGGCGGCGCAGGTCGTCCAACCACGGCGGACCGTCGCCGTTCACCTGGCGCGCGAACCGGTCAAAGTTCGTCCGGTGGGTGGATGTGCCGGTGGTTGTCTCGTCCATCAGTTGAGTCATGGCGAACGCTGGCGGAAGAGTTCAGAGATCGGAGTTTAGAGTTCAGGATGCCGAACCTCCCCGGGGGGTTTCGACTTCCGCGCGGCCTCCGCTAACGCCGCTTAGGCCGGCTGGACGGCTTCCTTTTCAACCCAATCGTAGCCGAGCCGGTCCACCTTTTCGGCCAAGTCCTTGCCGCCGCTGAGGGCGATGCGGCCGTCGAGCATGATGTGCACGACGTCGGGGACGATGTACTGCAGCAGCCGCTGGTAGTGCGTGACGACGAGGATCGAGTTCTCCGGCCGGCGGAG
>DATJGQ010000952.1:0-5331 GCA_035494815.1 Gemmataceae bacterium | reverse complement strand
CTGGCCACTTGCACGTCGGCCGCTGCGACTATGCCAGGCGTCAATAATGCAATGGTAAGCGCGAAAAGCGAAACGGGATGGCGACGCGGCATGATTCGGATTCCCTCTAGGCGGGTATCAGTTAATAGCCGAACTGCCGCGAACGTTTCATTTGGACTGCCGAAACTGCAACGGCGCCTTATCCACGTAAAGCTGCTTCGCCACGGTTTCCGGCCACGCCCACGCCGACTGTTCGACGTCATAGAGAATGACCTTGTGCGGAAACGCCAAGGCGACGGCCTGCGGCAGGTCGAGCACCCGCAGCACATTCAGGAACGTCGGCCCGTCGCGATGGCTTGCCGGTAGCTTGTGCAAGTCGAACCGCTCGACGGCCGGTTCGAACAGGCCGGCATAGAGCGCGACTCCCGCCATCCGGCCTTCGCCTTGCAGCCACGGCTTGGAGTCCTTGTATTCGTCGCGGGTCCTCAAAGCCTGAAGCGCCCGCCGCACGTCCCAGACCTGGCCGTCGTCCGCCGTCCGGCCCAAGAGCAGGAACCGCCGGCGGATGTGGATGTCCTTGCGGGGCTCCGGGTCCCACTGGTTCGGCCCCTCGCCGCGCGGCGGGATGTAAGCAAACGCCCATGCGTTGGCGTCGAGCATCTTGGCGGTCGCCTCCAGGGCCTTCCGATCGCCGTTTCCGTCCGCGCGACCCAGTAGCACTTCGCCGAATGCCGGCCCCATTTCCTTGACCCATTTCTTCCAGCCTTCCGTGTCAACCGGCGTGACCACGAGCAGCGAGAGCTTCGCATGCTTCGCCCCGCGGACGACGTACACCGGAAACCGCAAGTTTTCTTCACTCGTGAACTCCAGTACTTGGAGTTTCAACCCCTCCGCTTCCTTTTCGCCGACGAGTTTCATATCGAGCGGTTCCCCCTCCTTCGGCCAGCCGCGGAAACATTTCTCCTTGAGTGCGGCCTGCAAAGCTTCCCGACGTGGGGCCCAGTCGCCCATGCTCGCCGGCGGTTGCGGCGTCGCGGCCATCGGCGTGAACGTCTCGTGGATGGTCGTATTCTTCTCGTCGGTCGGCAACGACGCGAAGACGCGAAGCTGCTTGACGTCGATCGGCTTGTCGGCGACGCGGGTGATCGGGGCGGTCGTCCCTTTGAGCCACTTGTTAAACCAGCGGAACGCCGGCACCTGCAGCTCCTGCGTGTCCAGGTGCGGCCCTTCGGTGATCAGGAGGCCGAGCTTGTCCGCCGCATTGTGAAGCTGATAGATGCGCTTGAGCCCGGCGTGCGTGCGGTAGACGCCGGTCAACGGAAAGATGTTGTCCTTGTCGCTGTTGGAGAACAACAGCGGCCGCGGCGCCGCCAGCGCGGCGACAGTCGCGAAGTCCCAGCCGTACGTGTTCACCTGGTACATGCAGTCGCAGTGGCCCTCGACGCAGCCGTCGACGACGTGATTCTGCAAGTCGGTGATGCCCGCGACCGGCACGAAGCACGCCGGCCGGTCGTCGATCGCCGCCGTCCACCACGTGTACGCCCCGCCGCCGGAGCGGCCGGTCACGCCGATCTTCTTCATGTCCACTTCCGGCCGCGTCTCCAGGTAGTCGAGCGCCCGGACGCAGTTCCACGCCTCGACGCCCGCCGGCGTGTAGCCGCGGCTCGCCCACCACCACCAGCCGAATCGGTTGGTGCCGTGATGAAAACCCTCGATCTCACCGAGCTGCAGCGTGTCGAGGATCAGGCAGCAGTAGCCTTCGCGGGCGAACCACGCCGGGTGATGCTCGTAACGGGCCTTCGCCCCATAGGCGACGCCGTCGATCTTCTCCGTGCCATGCCCGCAGACGTAGAGGATCGTCGGGAAGCGAGCGGCGGGGTTTACCCCCGCCGTCTTCGGCCGATAGAAGTTCGCGGTTACATAGAGCCCCGGCCGCGACTGGAAGTGCAGCTTCTCGATGACGAAGTCACCAGCGTCCACAGTGCCGGTGACGGTCGCCTTGAGGTCGGTCCGTTCCGGCATCGGCCAGAGGCCGAGCATTTCGAGCATCTGCTCCCGCAGCCTCGGCCGTTTCGCCTGCCAGTCGGCGAGCGTCTTGACGTCGGCGAGGTCGGCGTCCGCGAGCCGCTGCGTGACGCGGCGGAAGAACTGCTGGATGTCCGCCGTGGCCCGCTGCTGCTCGGGCGTGGCCTTCGGCGCGTTCTTGGCGGCCTTCTGACCTTTCGGGGCCTGAGCCGGAGTAGAGGTAACGACGAGAGCGACGAGCACGGCGGCGGGGAGAGTGCGGCGCATGGAGCGAGTCCGGGTGAGAGAGCGGGCGCGACGACGGTTGTCGCACGCCGCGGCGGGAGTGTCAATGGGGCGCACGGCGAGAGATTCATCCTTGTCTACGCCCCGTGCAGACCCCACTATGGGCTGAGTTTGCCGCTGACGTCGCTATCTTCCCGCGGAACGTGTCCAAAGGCTGTTAGAATGACCGACGATGAGATTGTCGACGGCGTCCGACAACCTGGCCGGTTTGATGCTACGGTCGGCTCATCAGTCGATGCCGAGCGCATTGTGCGAACAGCCTTGCCGAACGCCGTTGGGTTACCCCCAGCGATAACCGGACAACCGTGCCCGAAACCGCCAGCGGGGGTCAAAACGTGGTATCAGTTTCACCCGGCCGAACCTACCGTCGCTAACAGCTGGCCGCACGTAAAGTACACGGACTGGACCGCAGGCAAGAAAGGACGAGGCGGCACCTGGGGTCACATTTACTTTCCGCCGGTCGCATCGTGACCGATGTGCCTCTCCGTTCGTGAGGTGTGTCATGTCGTATATGTTCGAGGTCTACTATCGACCGCCGGCCGACCTCGCGAAGGAGGAGTCAGTCACGAAACGAGTCGTCGCGCTGGGTGGGCGACTTGATTACCGTGAAGACATCCCGGTCAACGGCCGAGGAGGCATCTGCCTCACGTTTGACTTCGACAGTTTAGACATGGCGGCCAAGGCGGCCGATGTTCTTCGCAAGTCTGGTGAACATGTCGAGGGACCAGTCGATTACGGACCATGAGGTCACAATGCCCATCGCCGTCCAGCAGACCATCCCCCTCCTCCGCATCTTCGACGTCGCCAAGGCCAAAGAGTTCTATGCCGGTTTCCTCGGCTTCACGATCGACTGGGAACACCGCTTCGACGACGCGGCCCCCGTTTACATGCAAATCTCGCAGGCCGGGCTCGTGCTACACTTGACCGAACACCACGGCGACTGTTGCCCGGGCTCGACCGTCTACGTCCGGATGACCGGCCTGGAGGAGTTTCACCTCGAGACCACCGCCAAGGGTTACGGCTACTTGCGGCCGGGTGTCGAGAAAACGTTCTACGGGACGATGTGCATGACGGTCATCGACCCGTTCGGCAACCGGATTCGCTTCAATGAAGACCTTCCCGGCAAGTGATTGGACGCACCTTTCGACAGACCTCAACTCGTTTCAGGAGCCGAAGACCATTCCCCCGCCGCGGCGCGTCCGGCGCTACCGCGGCTATTTCGCGCTGGTCGGGCAATGGGTCATCGCAATACCGCTCATGATGTTCCTTTTCATCTATGTGCAGATCGCCGTCGGCACGATCCGCTTCATGTGGTTCAGTGAATTGGTTCCGGCGACGGTGACGCGGGCCGCGATCGAACCGGGCGGCCGTGGCGGCGAACTTTGGATCCTCACACTCGCCTATCGGTACGCGGATAACGATTACTGCCAGACCGTTCGCACCGGCATCCGCGCCGGGGAAATCTTCAAAGTCGGCAATCAGGTGCACGTCCAGCTGCTGCCGGAGCAGGCGGATCGGGCGAACCTCTATGACCCCGATTACCCGGTCCGCCTGGTCACCGTGTTGATGTGCGCCTTTGGGGTCCTGCCCGTAATGGTGCCGTTCAAAGTACTCTGGCACTTCATCCTGGTCCCCTGGCGACTGCGGCGGCTGCTGCGCGACGGGGCGGCCACGTCCGGCGTGATTGTGGACAAGGCCCAGGTGCGGGGACGGCCGCCGACTTACCAGATCACGTTCGAATACCAGGCCCCGCCCGAGCCCGAACTGGGACAGGAATGGTCGAGGCCAGTCGGCATCCGCCGGTCGATGCCGGTCCCGCTCGAGGACTTCCTCGCCGCCCAGATCGGCGACCGGGTGGCCGTGATCTACCGCCCGGAACGGCCCGGGTCGGGCATCGTGCCGCGGTTCACCGATTATCAGCTCACGCATGAAGCTTCGTCCTGACCTATAATTGACCGGCGGCGCGGGCTCGTCTCGATTCACATGTCGCGCTGCCGTCGAGGCGGACGCATGCCCACCGAACCCTGCACGAGTTGTAGCCACCCGATTACGTCCGACGCCGACGGCCATTTCCCGCCGTGGTGTCCGAAGTGCGGGACCGACTTCAAACGGCCCGTGGTCACGACCGTCGTGGCGCCGGCCGAACAACCGGCGGTGGTCGTCCACGCCCACACCGAGCCGCGCGTTTACCACGGCAGCCGCAACGGTCGGGGCTTTCCCACCGGTCCCAATTATCCGCCGCACATCGGCGGTCCGGTGACGATGTCATCGACGGTCTGGGCGCGGTGTTGGAAGCAGCACACGTGCGTCGAGTGCGGCAGCGTTTACCGCTACAAGATCGTGCGCGAGGCGGGGGGAGAGAGCCGGAACGCGGCGTCCGCCCGCCAGGAGGCCGAAGAGAAGCTGTTGCGGCGTCTGGCCCGGGAAGTGGACCCGAACCCGTGCCCGAACTGCGGCCTCATTCAACCCGACATGGACGGGCAGGGCAAGGCTCGCGGCCACGTGCTGGCGACCGCGGCGGCCGCGCTGCTGTTGTTGCCGCTTGTCGGTCTGACTTTCATCGGCGAGCTGTCGATCGACGAGGCCGCCCGCTACGCCGCCGCGATCGCGGGCGGCGCGGCCGTCGCGCATCTGGTGACGGCCTTGTCCAACCCGAACCGTGACCGCGAGGCAAACCGCCGTCGCGCCGAGGCGGCCGTCGCGGCCGGGCGGGTCGAGATGGTCTCCCGCGGGACGCTGATCGACAGCCTGCCGGCGCGCCGCAACGTCACCGCATGGCACGCACTCGCGCTCACATGCGCGGTTCTCGCCGCGCCGGCGTTCCTGCTGCCCGTCGTCCTCGGCACGGGCGAGGATGGGCCGGCGCAGTCCCAATTCTGGGCGATCGGTGCGGCACTCGGCCTCTTCACAACTTTGGCCGGGGGCGGTGCGCTCGTGGGCCTCGCTTACGCCCTACGGAGACGCGCCCTGCCGGCGGAAGTGTCGACTCCGACGCCATCAACACCGTCGCCTGAACCGGTGACCTGATACGGTTCCCGCCTT
>DATJGQ010000951.1:0-4815 GCA_035494815.1 Gemmataceae bacterium | reverse complement strand
AATTAGGGTGTCGGCGCGTCGAGCAGAGTTCGTAAATGGGTCGCGACCGAGTCCGCGGTCGCCTGCCAGTGATAGCCGCCCTCCAGACAACTGACGAGGCGGCCGCCGGCGTGAGTACGGGCGACGGCAAGAGCGAGCTTTGTCAGCTCGGCAAAGTCCTCGGTTTCTAACCCCAGGCTGCCGATCGGGTCGAGGCGGTGGGCGTCGAAGCCGGCGCTGACGAGCACGAGTTCGGGTTTGAACGTGTCGGCCACTGTTTCGACGGCCCGCGCAGTCAGATCGCGGTAATCGCCGCGCGACGTGCCGTAGCGGATCGGCACATTCCGCGTGGTTCCCAAACCCGAGCCCTGTCCGGTTTCGTCGGCCGCGCCGGTGCCGGGGTAAAAGCCGTGGCCGTAGCGGTGGATGCTGAGAAAGAACACGCTCGGATCGTCGTAGAAAATGTCCTGCGTGCCGTTGCCGTGGTGGACGTCCCAGTCGATGATCATGACGCGGCCGACGCCGTGCGTCTTTTGGGCGTGACGGGCCGCGATCGCGATGTTGTTGAACAGGCAGAAGCCCATCGAGTGCGTCGGCGTGGCGTGGTGCCCGGGCGGCCGGACGAGGCAGAGAGCCGTGCGATCCTTCCCTTGCAATACGGCATCGACCGCCGCGCTACAGGCGCCGGCCGCCGCGAGGCCGACGCGATACGACGCCGGGCTCACGACGGTATCGGCGTCAAGATGTCCGCCGCCGGCTTCGGCCAACCGCCGGACGCGCTCGACAACCGGGGGGACGTGCACGACCTTGAGCGACTCGACGGGTAGTGGCGTGAACGTGCCGGCGGTGCAGCGGTCGCGTCGTCCGGTCTCGCCGAGAACGCGGTCGATTGCCCGGAGGCGCTCCGCCGTCTCCGGGTGCTGGCCGGTCTGGTGTTCGAGGAAGACGGGATCGGAGTAGAGGAGGGTCATGTCGAAAACCGTTGGTTGGACCGCGCCCAAATGCCGACCAGCCCGACGCGCGAGCGAGGGATTCGAGTCGCGTCCCTCGCTTGCGCGTCGGGATGGTCGGCATTTCGTCTAGGTCTTTGACAATAGTTGCTGCGCCAATTCCTTTGCCCGGGCGAGTGCCTCGCCGAGCTTCGCGGGGTTCTTGCCCCCGGCCTGGGCGAGCGTCGGGTTGCCGCCGCCTTTGCCGTCGGCGATCTTCGCGGCCTCGCCGACCAGCTTACCGGCGTGCAAGCCTTTCTTGGCCAGGTCATCGGTCACGGCGACGAGTAGTCCGACTTTGCCGTCGTCCGCCCAGCCGAGCGCGATCACGCTCGAACCGGCCTTTTGCCGCATGCGGTCGATCTGGGCTCGCAGGGCGTCGGCCGGCGCGGCGGGCATTTCGCCGACGATCAGTTTCGCCCCGCCGACGTCGTCCGCCGCCGCCAACGCCTTGTCCGCGGCGCCGGCGAGATCGCCCGCGGCGCCCTTCTTGAGTTGCTGCTGTAGTTTTTTCAATTCTTCCTGTAACGCGGCGACACGGCCCGGCAGTTCGTCCGCCTTACAGTTCAACTGACCTGTCAAATCATCCACGACGGACGACAATCGTTGCATCGACTCGACGGCCCGCTTACCCGTCACGGCGGTGACGCGGCGGACGCCCTTCGCGACCGGCTCCTGGCTGACGATTTTGAACAGTCCGGCCTGACTCGATCGCCCGAGATGCGTGCCGCCGCAAAATTCCGTCGATAATTCGCGGGTCACCTGCTCGGGGCGGTCGGCGCCGATCATTACGACGCGCACCGGGTCCGGATACTTCTCGCCGAAGACCGCCCGCACTCCGGGCAGCTTCTTCGCTTCGGCCAATGGCAGCACGACGGCCGTTACGGGCAGGTCCGAGTGAATCCGCTCGTTGACGTGCCGCTCGATGCGGGCGATCTCGTCGTGCGACAGTGAGTGGGCGTGGGTGAAGTCGAACCGTGTCTTGTCCGCGTCCACGAGCGAGCCCTTCTGCTCGACGTGGCCGCCGAGGACGTCACGCAGCGCGAGGTTCATCAGGTGCGTCGATGTGTGGTTCCGCATGACGTCGAGGCGGATGCCGTCCACGCGCAAAATCGCCGACTGGCCGACCTCGATGGTGCCCTCCGCGACTTGGCCGAAGTGCAGGATCGTGTCGCCCAGCCGCTGCGTGTCGTCGACCGAGAAACGGCCGGTCGGCGTCGTGATGATGCCGACGTCACCAACCTGGCCACCGGCCTCGGCGTAGAAGTTCGTCCGGTCCACGAGCAGCGCGGCCGAGTCCTCGCCCGACAGCTTTCCTGATCGCACGACCTCGTTTCCGGAAACCCAGCCGAGCACCTTGGCGGTCAGCTCACCGCCCTCATACTTTGCTTCGTCGCTCGTCTTCGGAACTTCGCCGGAGACCGCCGTGACGATGTGCTTCTTCTGGGCCTCCCGCGCCTTTCGCTTCGCCTGGTCCATCAATTCCTGATAGCCCTCGCGATCGACTTTCAGCCCGCTTTCGGCGGCCATCTGCTCGGTAATGTCGATGAAAACGCCGTAGGTGTCGTGCAGTTTGAACGCGTCTTCGCCCGCGAGCGTGTCGCCACCCGCTTTTCGGACGAGATTCGCGGCGTCGTTGAACAGTTTGAGCCCGCGATCGAGCGTCGCGAGGAAGCTCTTCTCCTCCTCGCGAATGACGTCAATGACCCGCTGCGGGTTTCGTTTGAGTTCCGGGAACGCCCCGCCCATGACCTCGACAACGGTTGCGACGAGGTCGCAGACGAATGGTTTCGTGGTTCCGAGGTGCTGCCAGCCGTAGCGCTCCGCGCGACGCAGGATGCTACGGAGGACGAACCCGCGTTTCGTATTGCTCGGCTCGGCGCCGTCGGTGATCGCGAATGTCAGCGTCCGAATGTGGTCGGCGATGACGCGGTACGCCGTGTCCTTCAAATCGTCCAACTTCCCGCTATACGGCGGGGCGCCCGTCACTTTCTCAATCGCCGCGAAAATCGGCGTGAACATGTCCGTGTCGTAATTGCTCGCCTTGCCCTGCAAGACCTTGACCACGCGCTCGAGCCCCATTCCCGTGTCCACGTGCTTGGCCGGCAGCGGCGTGAGGGACTGGTCCGGGTTGCGGTTGAACTGGATGAAGACGAGGTTCCAGATCTCGATGACATCGGGCGAGCCCTTGTTGACAAGTTGGCCGCCGCTCTTGTCGGGCGTGCTGTCGTAATTGATTTCCGTGCACGGCCCGCACGGCCCCGTCTCGCCCATCTCCCAGAAGTTGTCCTTCCGCGAGCCGTAGTGGATGTGATTGTCGGCAACGCCGACCGCCTGCCAGTGGCCCTTCGCCTCATCGTCACGAGGGATGCCGTTCTGCACGTCGCCCTCGAAGACGGTCACATGTAGCCGGGTCTTGTCGAGCTTCCAGACGTCGGTCAGCAGCTCCCAGGCCCAGGCGATCGCCTCCTTTTTGAAATAGTCGCCGAAGCTCCAGTTACCGAGCATTTCGAAGAAGGTGTGGTGGTAGGTGTCCTTGCCGACGTCGTCGAGGTCGTTATGTTTGCCGCCGGCGCGGATGCACTTCTGCGTGTTCGCGACCCGCTTGTACGGCGGCTTTTCGGTGCCGAGGAAGTACGGTTTGAACTGGTTCATCCCGGCGTTCGCGAACAGCAGCGTCGGGTCGTCGTGCGGCACGACCGGCGACGACGGCACGAACGTATGGCCGTGCTTCTTGCAGAAGAAGTCGATGAACTGCTGGCGAATCTCGTTCGCGGTGGGCATCGGGTCCTCGCTATAATCCCTTTATGACAGCCAACGACATCCGGACCGAAATGCGCGGGCAGCCGTTCGTGCCGAAGCGCATCTTTGTGTCCGACGGCAGCCAGTACGACGTCCATCACCCCGACATGTGCCTGATCGGTTTGGCTTCCATCGTCGTCGGCATCGTCAGCGATCCGGGCTCGCCATACTACGAGCAAGCCGTTCGGATCGACAACCGGCACGTTACACGAATTCTGCCGTTGCCGATTACGAAGCAGCCGGATCAGAACGGCCCGGCGTCGCCGCAGTGACGACGTCCCGAAGCGGCACATCTTTTTCCCGGGCGAGCCGCGCACAGTCCTCGTATTCCGGCTTGCCAGCTTTGAGCCGAACGGGCCCCCACGGCGTTGTTGCGATCGTCTCCGGACGCGACCTCTTGGTCCGCTGATAGCGGCAGCGGCGGACGCCAAGCGTCCCCGTCTCTGCGAAGATAATCCGTTCCAGTTCGGCGGCGCGCTCCTCATGGGCCAGGACGCTCAGCACCACGCCCGGCCGCTGTTTCTTCATCTGCACGGCGGTCGTCCACGCGTCGAGCGCGCCGGCCGCCAAAAGTCGTTCGGTGGCATAGCCGATCACCTCGCCCGGCACGTCATCCAGGTTTGTCTCCAGTAACCAGACCGTGTCGCTCTCGGTCTGGTTCGCCGCGCCGTCGGTCGATCCGATGAGGATACGCAGCAAGTTCGGCCGGTCGGGGAAGTCGCGGGTGCCGGCGCCGTGGCCGGTGCGTTCGAGCGTCAGTGCCGGGCTATCGACCCATTCGCTGACGACGGTCGTCAGGATCGCCGCGCCGGTCGGCGTCGTCAGTTCGAACGGCACGTCCGACGGTGCGATCGGCACGCCTTTGAGGAGCGCAACCGTGCCGGGGGCCGGGACCGGCATGATCCCGTGGGCGCCCGTCACAGTGCCCGTGCCGGTCGGGACCGAGCGGCTGGTGAACTTGTCGACGCCCAAGAGGTCCAGACCGATCGCCGACCCGACGATGTCCGCGATGCTGTCGAGGGCCCCAACTTCGTGGAAGTGGATC
>DATJGQ010000950.1:0-5228 GCA_035494815.1 Gemmataceae bacterium | reverse complement strand
GTCGATCGAGGTCCTGCTTTTCCAGGAGACGATGACGTTCGTCGGCGAGGACCCGGTCATGACCAGATCGGAGTTGGCGGGATAAATGATCGAGCCGTTGCCGGCGCCGTTGGTGTTGAAGATCTGCTCGGTCGCGGGCGTGGCGAAGTAGCCGTATTCGCCCATGTTGCAGGCGTAGTCGCCGGTGGCCCCGAAGGTCACGTTGGTCGCCGTGAACCGCACGTCGGCGGTCCCGGCGCCGACGTTCGGCGGCGGCGACGCGTCGTCCGCGAAGAAGTTCTCGGGCTGGAACTGGACGTCGCCCGGGCCGCGCCGCGACGGACACATGTACGTGCGAATGTCCGCCAGCCGGGCCGTCGCCGGTTGCGACGCGTAATTGTTCGGTTGGTTGAACTGCCGGTAGATGCTCTCCTGCTCCATGAACGGCATGATCAGCACGAACCAGCTAATGTGGTTGTTGCCGATGCGGGCCGGCGGGAAAAAGCCGTAGGCGCCCTGGTAGTTGTGGACGGCCAGGCCGATCTGCTTGAGGTTATTCAGGCAGCTGGACCGCGCCGCCGCCTCCCGGACCTTCTGGACCGCCGGCAACAATAGGCCGATCAGCACGGCGATGATCGCGATGACGACAAGGAGTTCGATGAGCGTGAAGCCGCGCCTGCGGCGCGGATTCGGTCGGGAGAGTGCCATCGGTCGCGTTGCCTCCAAAGACGGATGGATGGAATCGGGCCGCTGCCGTAGCGGCCCACGAGTCTCGTTATCCGCGCCGAGCGCGGCGGACTTTCAACTTGATCACGTTCTTGCCCGGCTTGACGGTCGCCGTCAGGTCGGTCGTCGAACGGTCTGCGTACCGAGAATCCATGTATCCGGGGGCGAGCTGCGAGCCGTCGCCGCCGGCCATCGGTTTTCGACCCCCTTCCACGACGAGGACCTTGTACTCGCCGGCCAACGCCCCGTCGTTGGGCTTGTTGGTCGTCAGCGTGAAGGTCCCGTCGGGCTGAATCACGCCCCGGGCGCTCGTTTGCTTTTCGGGCAAATCGAACACCACACTGCCCAGATGCAACTCCTTGGCCGGAGTGTCGTCCTCCCACACGACCGTTCCCTCGACGGGAAACGGCCCGGCGCCGGAGCATCCCCCGACGCAGGCCGAGAGCATCAGTACCGCCAGTCCGATCCGTTTCCGTGCGCGTAGGCGCATGACGCCCCCAAAAGTCTGAAGACGTCCACGATCAATCCACGAACGAGAGTGCTTCGCCGTCGTTGCGGCAGGCCAGCCGCCGCAGGTTCGCGGTGTCGATGCTGTTGCGGATCGCCCGCGTGCTGCCGTCGCAGAAGACGAACTGGCAGACGCCCGTGTGCCAACTGCCGAACTTCCGCGAGTAAATGCCGTCGACGACGCCGGCGCTGGGCGTCAGGTCGTTCGGGCCGTTCGCGAGCGGGTCCTCGATGCCGGCGATGCGGCCGGCGAAGCACGTCCACGAGCCGTCGTAGATCGAACCGTCGCCGACGCGGATACGGCCGAACATGCCGACCGGCACGTGCTTCTCGCCCACGAGGAAGGTATTGCTGGTGCCGTCCTCGATGGTCGGGAGCGTGGTGTTGCTGGTGTACGAAGTCACGAGGACGGTGTTCGCGCCGTTGGCGCCGGTGCCGCCGTTGGCGACGGGGTTGGCGATGATCATCGCGCCGTTGCTGCTGGTGTTGAACCAGTTCTGGGCGTTGGGATTATTGGGCGTGCCGCGCATGTCGCCGACGCAGGCGGCGTAGTCGCCGCAGGCGCCAGGCGGGTTGTTGGCGGCGCGAAAGCGGTCCTCGGCCGCGGCGACGGTCGGCTCCGGCGGCGGGGCCGTGTCGTTCTGTTGCCAGGCTTCCGCGACGCTGAAACCCTGGCCCGGCCCGCGGCGGCTCGGGCAGAAAAACGACTTGATCTCCGTCTGCCGGGCGGCCGCCGGTTGCACGGCGTAGCATTTCTGGAAATCGAATTGGGAGTACACGCTCGACTGTTCCATGTACGGCAGGACCAGTGCTTCCCAGGTGAGCCAGCCGAGGCCGCCGCAGATCCGCACCGGCGGCAGGTTGCCGCGGGTATCGTGGTAGTTGTGGATGGCCAGGCCGATCTGCTTGAGGTTGTTCTGGCAGGACGCCCGCTGGGCGGCCTCGCGAACCTTCTGGACCGCGGGCAATAACAGCCCGATCAGAACGGCGATAATGGCGATGACGACCAAAAGTTCAATCAGCGTGAACCCTGGGCGGACGCGGTGTGAGCCGCGGAGCGAAACCGGACGCATGGAAGATCCTCGAAGGAGCCGCGAGCACAGCGGCGACGAACTAGAGAATGTGGCGATGCAGATTGAGTTTACTGGCCCCGGGCCGTAACTCTCGGCAGTCCGGGCAAATTGACTTCGCAAACCGGGCAATCGGCCGAGAAATGAGAAGTGAGGTGCGGGAAGAACCGGTGACTTAGATAGGACCTATGCCAGATATAGGACTCATGAGACCGATTGCTATTGGCCGTTGGTTTGACGCCAGCGGTGTGGGGTTGTCTGTTCCAAGCGTTCGAACGCGCGGTAGAAGCTCGAGAGGTCCTCGAAGCCGGACTCGAACGCGACGGCCAAAACGCTTCGATCGGTCGCCCGGAGCAGGCGCTTGGCGTGGCTGACGCGCAGGCGGCGGACATAGTCCGCCCAGGTCGTCCCGGTGACTTCTCGGAAGAGCGCGGTGAACCGCCGGCGGCTCATGCCGAGTTGCCGCGCGACGCCGTCGAGCCGGGCCGACTCGAAGAAGCGGTGTCCCAAATCGGCGACGTACGCCTCGACCGCGCCGCGCAAATCGCCCCGCGACTCGCCGGGCGCGCCATCGGCCGAATCGCGGAGGGAGCGAATGCGGGCGAGGCCCGCGAGCAGTTGCAGGGCGTGCCCGACCATCATGCCGGGGCGGCCGGGTTGTCGGCCCGTCTGCTCGACCAGCAGCCGCCGCACTTCCGCCCGCACCCGCGCGGAGACGACCGCGTCCCGCGGCAACCGCCCAGCCGGCAACTGAGGCACGAACTCCGGCACCCGCTCCCAGACCGCCGGCTCGATGCGAACGCCCAACAGCGACAACGGCCGGCCCGGGTCGTCGAGAATGCGGTGAACGGACTCGACCGGCACAACGACGACGTCGCCGGTGCGGCACGAATGAAGCGACGCATCCAGTTCAAAGCTCCCCGCGCCGCCGAGGACGTAAAACACCTCCAGGGCGGCGTGGCGGGCGAGGTCCATGCGAAAATCGGACGCGTGGCGACTCTCGAACACGCCGACGCCCCAGGCCGACATCTCGACCCGCGCCGGCCGGCGGTTCGCCGCGGTCGCCATGTGCGTGTGCCTCCGTCCGGTGGATGTGTGCAGTAGTGTACCCGATGGCGCCGCGGGATAGAATTGCCGAGTTAGGTGGTTAGGTTGTTGGGTGGTTAGGTGGTTAGACACTTGCGTGGTCTCGTGTTCAACCACCTAACCACCACCTAATTACCCTACGCGAGGACCCATCATGCGCTCCACGTTCACGCTCTTCGTCGCGGCGAGTTTCGTCGCGACCGCCGGCGCCGTTCGGGCCGACGACTGGCCGCAGTGGCTCGGGCCGAAACGCGATAGCGTCTGGCGGGAGACCGGGCTGATCGAGAAATTCCCGCCGGGCGGGCCGCCGGTCGTGTGGCGGAAGCCGATCGCGCATGGGTTCGCCGGGCCGGCCGTCGCCGACGGCCGCGTGTTCGTCATCGATTACGAGAGCCAGGGGGACCAGACGCCCATCCCCGGTGTCCGCAAGAAGCTCACCGGCAAGGAGCGCGTCCTGTGCTTCGACGCCCGGACCGGCCAGGACAAGTGGAAGTACGAATATGCGTGCGACTACTCGGTGTCGTACCAGGGCGGGCCGCGGTGCACGCCGACGGTCGGCGGGGACAAGGTGTACACGCTCGGCACCATGGGTCACCTCGCCTGCGTCGACGTCGCGACCGGCCGCCCCGTTTGGACTAAGGAACTCACCAACGAATACAAGACGGAGACGCCGATGTGGGGCTTCGCCGGCCACCCGCTCGTGGACGGCAAGAAGCTCGTCTGCTTGGTCGGCGGCGACGGCAGCGTGGTCGTCGCGTTCGATAAGGACACCGGCAAGGAACTCTGGAAGGCCCTGTCCGCCAAGGAACCCGGATATGCCGCCCCGTCGATCGTCGACGGCGGCGGCATTCGGCAGCTCATCGTCTTCAGTGCCGAGTCGGTCAACGGTCTGGACCCGGAGACGGGCAAGGTCTACTGGACGATCGAGATGGAGCCGTACGGCGGCATGTCGATCCAGGCGCCGCGGAACTCGGGCGATTACCTCTTTGCCAGTGCTGTCGGCAACAAATCCGCGCTGCTCAAACTCGCGCACGACAAGCCGGCGGTTACCGTTGTCTGGCCCGCCGACCCGAAACAGGGCAGCGACGCGAAGAAGTCCGTCTACCCCGTCAACGCCCCGCCGTTCGTCGACGACGGCGTTATCTACGGCAACGACGGCAGCGGCGCTTTCATGGCGGTAGATCTCATGACCGGCGACCGCTTGTGGGAGACGTTCGAACCGACCGGCCGCAAGAAAGGCGACAACAACGCGACCGTGTTCCAGGTGAAAAACGGCGACCGGTTCGTGATGTTCAACGAAGCCGGCGAACTGATCCTGGCGAAGCTCGACCGCCAGGGTTATCACGAGATCAGCCGGGCGAAGATCATCGAGCCGACCGGCAAGACCTGGAAGGACCGGCCGATCGTTTGGAGCCATCCGGC
The DNA here is from genome assembly GCA_035494815.1 of Gemmataceae bacterium. Taxonomy (GTDB): domain Bacteria; phylum Planctomycetota; class Planctomycetia; order Gemmatales; family Gemmataceae; genus DATJGQ01. The sequence goes on along the minus strand of DATJGQ010000950.1, from coordinate 438 downwards.
GTTCGCGCACAAGTGCGTGTACGCGCGCAACGATAAGGAAATCGTCTGCGTGTCGCTCGCCGCGGGTAAGTGAGTAAGGATCGTCGGAGCCGCGACGGTAAGGGAGCGGGCGTGAGTGCCCGCTCCCTTACGGTCGCGGCTCTGACTTCATTGTCGCGGCGGCGCCAGCCGTTCGAGGATGACCGAATCGACGCGTGCCTGGCCGCCGACCGCGAACAGGCGAAGTTCCGCGCGCTTGGATAGGTCGTCGTCCAACGCCCGGCCGGTGAGGGCGCCGTTGAACCAGACCGACCAGGCGCCGCCGGCCCGCTGGAACCGCACCTCGAGGTATGGCCGCCGGCCTTCGAACCACGCGGCCGACGGAAACGGGACGGACTTGCCGAGCGGTTCAAACGTTCCCTGGTCACCGTCCTTCGTGCCGAACGTCGCCCCGTCGGT
>DATJGQ010000949.1:0-6192 GCA_035494815.1 Gemmataceae bacterium | reverse complement strand
TGTGAGGCCGGCCTCACAGAGGCCAGCTACAGAAGAGCAGATTGAGGAGCGAGCCATGCCCCGCGTCTACAACTGGCAACTCGGCCGTGAGATGAGCTACCCGTACGAGGAGCGCCACCCCAGATGGCAGTTCGCGTTCGTGTTTAACACGAACCGCTGCATCGCCTGCCAGACTTGCACCATGGCGTGCAAGGCGACCTGGACCTTCTCGAAAGGCCAGGAGGCGATGTGGTGGAACAACGTCGAGACCAAGCCGTTCGGCGGCTACCCGGCCCACTGGGACGCGAAATTGCTCGCAATGCTCGAGGCCGAAAATCCCGGCGGGCAGGTCTGGAACGCCGGCCAGCCGAAGGAGCTGGAGAAGCCTTTCGGCCAATTTAATGGTAAGACGATTTTCGAAGCCGCCCCGACACATGTCGGCCCGGAGGGACCCCAGACCGTCCTCGGCTACCTGCCGACCGAGGCCGAGTGGCGCACACCGAACGTGTATGAGGACGGGGCGGCCGGCGGGAAATGGCAGGCCGGCAAGTTCGACGGTTCCGTGCAGCTCCCCGAGCACCGCGTCTGGTTCTTCTACCTCGCCCGCATCTGCAATCACTGCACCTACCCCGGCTGCCTGGGGGCGTGCCCGCGACAGGCGATTTACAAGCGGCCGGAGGACGGCATCGTCCTGATCGATCAGGAGCGGTGCCGCGGCTACCGCAAATGCGTCGAGGGGTGCCCGTACAAGAAGGCGATGTACCGGCCGACGACGAATACGAGCGAGAAGTGCGTCGGCTGCTACCCGCGCGTGGAAGGAAAGGATCCACATCTGTGCCCGGACGGTGCGCCGATCGAGACTCGCTGCATGTCTGCCTGCATCGGCAAGATCCGTCTGCAGGGGCTGGTCGAGGTTGGTCCGGACGGCAAATGGGTCGTGGACCCGGCCAGCCCGCTCTACTTCCTGATCCGCGACCGCCAGGTGGCCCTGCCGCTGTACCCGCAATTCGGAACTGAGCCGAATGGCTTTTACATCCCGCCGCGCTGGGTGAACCGCGGCTACCTGCACCAGATGTTCGGCCCGGGCGTCGAAAAGGCCATCGAGCAGTATTCCTGCCCCGACCGTGAGCTGTTGGCCGTCCTGCAACTCTTCCGGGCGCAGCGGCAGATCCTGTTCAAGTTCCGAATCGAGAAGGGGCCGAAAGTGGCGGAGGTCCCCGTGCGGATGCCCGACGGGACGGAGAAGGTGCAGGAAATCTTCAACGACACGGTGATCGGGTTCAACAAGTTCGGCAAGGAAGTCGTGCGGGTGACGATCGAGGAGCCGATCGTGGAACGGCCGAAGAAACACGCCAACTCAATCTGACGCGGGAGACCGTTTATGTCCTGGATCCTCACCGACACCGACCTCAAGGCGATTGACCTCGCCCGAGAAGCCCTCTATCGCTTCCTCGCGGCAGCGCTGACCGACCCGCGGACTCCCGCCGCGGAACGGGCGCTCAATGCCGTCGACCAGAAGCTCGCCGTCGCCGCCGCCGACTTGCTGCGCACCGAGGCGGAGATCGACCCGGTACCGCTCGGATTCGGCGAACGGCCCCACGCCGACCTGGATTTGAACGAGGCCGTCGCCGGATTGTCCGGCCCGCCGGGGGAACTGGAGGCCGAATACGACCGCGCCTTCGGCCTGGTGGCCGCGCGCGAGTGCCCGCCCTACGAGACGGAGTACTGCCCCAACTCCGAGCCGTTCTTCCGGACGCAACAGATGGCCGACGTGGCCGGGTTCTATGCGGCGTTTGGCATAACGGGCTCGACCACGAGCCGCGAGCGGCCGGACATCCTAAGTCGTGAACTGGAATTCATGGCCCACCTGCTGCTCCTGACACGGCTCGCCGAGGAGGGGACCATCCCCGATCCGTCGGGCGAACGGGCGGCGGTCGCGGCGGACGCGGCGCGTAACTTTTTCCGCGACCACTTGAGCTGGTGGGTGCCGTCCTTCGCCCGCGGCCTGGCGCACCGTGCCGGGAGTGGTCCGTACGCCGCCCTCGCGCGCGTGCTGGCCGCGTTCCTCCCGACGGAGCGGGGCCGACTGGGCGTTAAGGCGCCGCAAGCGCCGCTCCGACCGGCGGAGGAGCGGGCCGAGAGCAGCAGTGAGTGCGCCGGCTGCGCTATGACGCCTTGACGTTCGGGAGGTCTTCTGTAGCTGGCCTCTGTGAGGCCGGCCACCTCCGACAGACTGTCAGCTTGAGAAGCCGGCCTCACAGAGGCCAGCTACAGAAGAGACGCACCCGGAGATCGACATGAGCCAGCTGCCCAAGCCGCCTGACGCCTACATGGAGTTCACCCGCCGCTTCCCCAAAGTCGGTAAAGCCTGGGAGATGCTCGGCGACGCCGGCCGCGAAGGGCCGCTCGACGAGAAGACGGCGCGGCTGATCAAGCTCGCCATCTCCATCGGCGGCTTACGGGAAGGGGCGGTCCACTCGGCCGTCCGAAAGGCGCTGGCGTCCGGCGCCACTCGCGCCGAGATCGAGCAGGTCATTGGTCTCGCCGCGGGCACGATCGGTCTGCCGGCGACGGTCGCGGTATTCACCTGGACGCGCGACGAACTGGACGGCTCGGGCAGCAAGACCTCATAACGTGCTCTGCTATTAAGGGCTTCTCAGGCGCTCGATCGACGATATATTGGATTTGTTGATCCAATTATCTGATTTGGTGGTGTGGGGAGAGTTTCATGGGTACGACGGGACCTTTGCAGAGAGTTCGAAGTGTGGCCGCTGGGGCGATTGTGTTCCTGGCACTCGGCACGGTTCGCGCCTCGGACATCGACGCTGAGCCGATTCACTATTCTACAACCCGGCCGGACAACCCGGTCGAGCGGCTTCGCGAAAGCATCTCATCCGGTCAGGTGAAATTCGAGTTCGACGAAGACCACGGCTATCTGCGATCCGTTCTTCGGGCGCTGAACATCCCCGAATCATCGCAGACGCTCGTCTTCTCCAAGACCAGCCTGCAGCGACACCGGATCGGCCCGAAGACGCCCCGCGCGCTCTACTTCAACGACGACATCTACATCGGCTTCTGCCTGCGGGGCGACGTCATCGAGGTGTCGGCGGCGGACGCGCACCTAGGCAGCGTCTTCTATACGCTCGACCAACATCCGGGGACGCCGAAGTTCACGCGCCAGACCGACTCGTGCCTGATCTGCCACGGCTCGTCCCCGACGCAAGGTTTCCCGGGTCATCTCGTGCGATCCCTCCGCGCGGATTCCGACGGAATGCCGATCCTGTCCGCGGGGTCGTACCGGACCGACCACGCCAGCCCGTTCCGCGAGCGCTGGGGCGGCTGGTATGTGACCGGCACGAGCGGGCATCAGTTGCACATGGGCAACCAGATCGTGCGCGACAAGCGAGGCTCGGCCGAACTCGACCTCGCCGCGGGCTCGAATGTCACCGACCTGTCGGACCGGTTCACCGTCGGCCTGTACCCGACGCCGCACAGCGACATCGTCGCGCTGATGGTGCTCGAGCACCAGACGGAGGCGCATAACCGCATCACGCGGGCAAACTTCCAGACGCGAATCGCGATGCGGGACGCGACCGAGTTGAACAAGGCCCTCGGCAAACCCGCCGACCATCAATGGGACAGCACGGCCAGTCGGATCCGGTCGGCGTGCGAGCCGCTGGTGAAGTATCTGCTGATGAGCGGCGAGCCCGCGCTGACCGACCCGGTGCATGGAACGTCCGCTTTCGCCCGCGAATTCGCGGCGAACGGGCCGCGCGACCGCCACGGCCGGTCGCTCCGCGAACTGGACCTGGAGAAGCGGTTGTTCAAGTACCCTTGCAGCTTCCTGATCGACACGGCCGCCTTCGACGGTTTGCCGCTCGAGGCGAAGGAATACGTCTTCCGCCGGCTCTGGGAAGTCTTAACCGGGAAGGACACGTCGGCCGACTTCGCCCACCTGACGCCGGAGGACCGAAGGGCCGTCCGCGAGATTTTGCTGGACACCAAGGCGGACCTACCCGCCTACTGGCATGCGGACACGGAAGGACATTAGTCCCCCTGGCATGACGCTTGCGGCCGTCGGACCTTCCAAAACATGTCTCCGTCTCAGCCCACGCCAAGGAATTCCGTAGATGGATGATCGCCGTTCCTACATCCGTTTGTGGGTCGCATTCGCCTTGGTCATGGTGCTCTCGTTCGCCGTTCTGGGCGGGTTCGGCTTCCGCATTGCGGCGATGGCGCCGCCGATCCCCGACTCGGTCCGGACGCCGGACGGCAAGGTTGTGCTCACGGGCGACCTGATCCGCGACGGGCAGAACGTCTGGCAGTCGCTCGGCGGGCAGGAGATCGGCTCCGTCTGGGGTCACGGCGCGTATGTCGCCCCGGACTGGTCGGCGGACTGGCTGCATGGGGAGTGCGTGCTCGTCCTGACCCGTTGGGCCACAGACCGCTGGGCGGTCGGCTATTCGGATCTCAGTCCGTCTGACCAAGCCGTCCTGCGCGAAAAGTTGCGTTCGGTCATTCGGACCAACAAATACGACGCTGCCACGGGCACCCTGACGATCGACGCCGCGCGGGCCTATGCATTTGAGGCGCTCGCCCGCCATTATGCGGACGTCTTCGGCAAAGGCCGGCCCGAATACGCGATTCCCGCTGGCACTTTGACCGACCCGCACCGCCAACGGGCACTCGCCGCCTTTTTCTTCTGGACCGCCTGGACGTGCGCGACCGACCGGCCCGATGTGCCCGGCATCTCGTACACACAGAACTGGCCGCACGAGCCGCTGATCGACAACCGCCCCACCCCCGACGCGGTCATCTGGAGCGTTCTCAGCTTCGTCCTGTTGCTGGCCGGAGTGGGCGCGATGGTTTGGTATTTCGCGGCGCAGCCGCGAGGCGAGGACGAGACGGAAGAAGTCCCGCACCACGACCCGCTCTTGGGTTACGACCCGACGCCGTCGCAGCGGGCCACGCTGAAGTACTTCTTCGTCGTCGGCGCGCTGCTGGTCGTGCAGATCGGGCTGGGCGTGATCACCGCCCACTACGGCGTCGAGGGCTCCGGCTTCTATGGCATTCCGCTCGACAAGTTCCTGCCGTACGCCGTCACCCGCACCTGGCATTTGCAACTCGGCATCTTTTGGATCGCCACCGCGTGGCTGGCGACCGGGCTGTACGTCGCCCCGGCGGTCGGCGGCCGCGAGCCGGCCGGGCAGCGCTTTCTCGTTAACGTCCTCTTCACCTGCTTGATCATTATCGTCGCCGGGTCGCTCATCGGCGAATGGCTGAGCGCCATGCAGAAACTGGGCGGCGACGCCTGGTTCTGGTTCGGCCACCAGGGGTACGAGTACGTCGACCTGGGCCGCTTCTGGCAACTCTTCCTCCTCGCCGGCCTGTTCATCTGGCTGTTCCTGATGAGCCGCGCCTTGTGGCCGGCTCTGCTCAGGCCCGGCGAACACCGGTCGCTCTTGGTCCTGTTCCTCATCAGCAGTCTCGCAATTGCGGCGTTCTACGCGGCCGGCCTGGGCATTTGGAAACACACCCACCTGGCGATGGCGGAATACTGGCGGTGGTGGGTCGTCCACTTGTGGGTCGAAGGCTTCTTCGAAGTCTTTGCGACAACGGTAATTGCGTTCGTCTTTATGCGATTACAACTGATCCGCCCCGGCACCGCGGCCGCCGCTGCCCTCATGTCGGCCACCATCTTTCTTTCCGGCGGCATCATCGGCACATGCCATCATTTGTACTTTTCCGGCACCCCCACGGTCGCGCTCGCCTGGGGCTCCGTTTTCAGCGCGCTCGAAGTCGTGCCGCTGGTCCTCGTGGGCTTCGAGGCCACCGACGATCTCCGCCGGTCACATGCCTCGGTTTGGGTGCATCGCTACAAGTGGCCCATTTACTTCTTCGTTGCCGTGGCTTTCTGGAATATGGTCGGCGCCGGACTGTTCGGCTTCATGATCAATCCACCCATCGCCCTGTATTACATGCAAGGCCTCAACACCACGCCGCTTCACGGCCACGCCGCGCTTTTTGGCGTTTACGGAATGCTCGGCATCGGCCTCATGCTCATGTGCCTCCGCGTCTTGATTCCCGCCGTGGAATGGAAAGACGGATTGCTCCGCTTCGCCTTCTGGGCGCTCAACGGCGGCCTCATGGCGATGTGCCTGCTGAGCCTGCTGCCGGTCGGGCTGATGCAGACCTGGGCATCCGTCGAGCGCG
>DATJGQ010000948.1:0-3701 GCA_035494815.1 Gemmataceae bacterium | reverse complement strand
CGCGTCGGTTTCGAACGTGACCGGCCGGCCGGTGGTCAGGACCTCGAGGTCGGTCGCGCAGTCGCGCGCCGCCGAGACGGGGTCGAAGAAGGTGGCCGTGTCGTGCCCGATCACGTCTTCGACCGACCGATTGACGAGCGCGGCCGCGGCGGCGTTGACGTACAGGTACCGGCCGTCGCGGTCCTTCACGAAGACGATGTCCTCATTCGCCTCCGCGACGGCGCGGAGCATGGCCAACTCTTGCCGCAAGTCCGCCTTGCGCTCTTCGAGCTCGGCAACGCGGCGGCGAAGATGGCACAGTTCCGCCTGCGGATCGGTCTCAGTCAGTTGCGCATCACTCATGATGTGCGGGGCATCCACGCCGGGAGAGGGGACGGGCCGCGCCGGGCTATTGTGCAGCGATGTTCAGGTCTCATAGGAATGATACGTCAAATCTCGCCCCGACGACCGCCACCGGCCAAGAGTTTTCGTGGCAGAAAGTCGTTATTTCCCGAACAGTTATGGCGCGGCCGCCTTAACTTTCACGCTCAGACTCAATTGACCGCGTTGGCCCGTCAGATCGATCGCACCGTTGACACCGACAGGAATCGCCTTGCCGGCCAGCGTGGCGCCGGCGACGTTCCAACCCGGGGGCAGCGGCACGCGGAGCGACGTCTTGGCGGGCGGCCGCGGCGGTGCGTCGATTTCTACCGCCACCTCACCCTGTTTGAGCCGTGACTGACAACGGACTGAAACGGGGCCGAACATCGTCGGTGCCCGTTCGAATTTGAGCGCCGCCCCCTCGGCGAACCAACGCCCCGGCGCCCCATAGAGGAGTCGCAATTCGTGCGGCCGGCCGTCAGCGTCTTCCCAGTCCTGGATGAGAAGGTAACGGAGCGTCTGTAGGAACATCGCGTTGCTGGTCGTGTTCGGCGGCAGGTAGAACGACCGGCCGTACTTGTCGCCGTGGAAGAACCGCGAGCCTTCGCCGCCCATGAAGGTGTCGCGGGTCATCGCTTGTGCCAGCTGTCCGTAGAAGCCGGCCAGGGCATGCGGCACGTCGTCACGACGGAGAATCGTCTGCATATAGCGGAGGCCGTAGAGGACGTTAACGCCCGGCTCATTGGCGAACTCGCCTTGCACGGGAGTGCTGCGGATCATGCCCATCGCCAGCCCGCCGTGCTGGCGGAGGTATTCGATCAACGAGGTTTCGCGCTCCGTGCCGGCGAGGAGGTTCGAACCGAGCACGTACGGGGCCATCAGGTCGTAATAGCTGCCGAGGCGCGTCGCCGTGAGCGGGTCGAACGGCGGGTCGTCGCCGTAGAGCGAGATCGGCAAAAACGGCGGCGTGACGTCTTTGCGTTCGCTCTTGGCGACCGCTTCGAGCAGGGCGGCGCGATACGCCTTCGCCTCCTCGGCGAGCTTGGCCGCGCGGTCGCGTTCGCCCATATCGGCGAGCACGGCCGCCATGTCCCGCAGGCCGCGCCAGCAATTCGAATTGGAACTAAGCGAGTAGACGTGCTTGTCGATGTCGCCGGCGTATCGGTCCGGCGGCAAAAGCCCGTTCGACGTTTTGCGGCTGTTGACGATGAAATCGATCACCGGCGCCCAGACCGGTTCTTTCTCCTTCAAGTACGCGGCGTCGCGCGTGCCCCAGTAATAATGGGCGAGCAGTTGCAGCTTGTGCCCGGCGACGTGGTAGCGCGTGACCTGCCGGTTGAAATCGAGCAGCGGGCCGACCATGCGGCGGGCGTCGGCCGTGTGGCCGAAAAGCATCAGGGCGCGGACGGTGTCGCCGCATTCCGCTTCGTAGAGGTGGTCGTAGCGGTTGCCGGCGCTGTAGTGCATCCGATCGCCGACGGCGACGAGATAGTTGCCGACGATGAGCGACCGCCAGGCGTTCTGGACGAGCGGCTCGGGGATCTCGAACGAGCTCGCCGGCCCGTGCGGGCCGTCAGTTTCCAGCGTTTGCTTCCACCGATCGATGACTGCGGACCGCTCTTTAGGGTATCCGAACCTGAACCAGGCTTTTGCCCGCGGATGCATCGATTGGGTTGCGATCTCCAGGGAACTGGATTCGCCGCTCTTCAGCGGGGCGCTCAATTCCTTCCGCATATTGTCCCATTTCCACGGAGATTCCGCACGGCAGACGACGCCTTGCGCATCGTCGAGCACTTGACCCGCTGCCAGGGTCAACGGCCGCTCACTTCGCAATCGCGCGATGATCGTTGTCGGCGCCCCACGGGCCTTGAATTGAACGAGGACACTTCCTCGCTCCGTATCCATAACGCTGCCAAAGACCTCTTGCTCGATAGTTGCCTCGCCCACGCGATAGGCCGTTTGTACAACCGGCACCCAGCCGTCGAGATATCGTGGCCCGTCGAGGCGTTCGAGGTCGGCGCCGTATGGCTCCTGCTTGTCGCCGACGAAGAACTCCACGCCGAACTCCGGGTCGTACCACATCGGCAGCTTGTTCGCCCGCGGGTTGATCGCGGAGCCGTTGCTGATGTAGCGGGCCTTCACGGCGGCGCCGGGGGCGCTCAGGATGATTGGGTAATGACGGAATTCGGTGTTCGCCCAACGCAACGGCGGCAGCAGGTCGCGGAAGAATTCGTAGCTCGGCCCGCCCGGTTGTCGGATCCCCGCCTCGGCCCAGACGTCGGTCCGCGTCGCCATCATTTCTTGTTGGTTCTTTGGAAATGGCGGCTCCGCGGCGGCGGGGGCATTCAGAATGACGAATGCACCACCAATGCCCCACCAATGACGAAGGAATGACGAAATCCGAATGACGAATGCCGAGGCGTTAGCGGCGCGATTTTGGCTTTGGGCATTTGGCATTGGTCATTCCTCCGTCATTGGTGGGGCATTGGCGGTGCATTCGTCATTTCGACCTGTTGACGCCGCACCGTGTAGGCTTTCTACTCAACGCGGTCCGGCCATTGAGGAATATCCATGACAACTCGATTCGATCGCCGCGATGCTTTGAAAGTCGCGGCCGGTATTTGCGTCGGATCGTTCGCGCGGGTGTCGGCCGATGAGCCGACGACCGCCGGCCTCGTCGAAGGCCACGCAGAAGCGGCGAAGGCGGGGGCCGCCGTCCTTGCGGCGGGCGGCAACGCGGTCGATGCCGTGGTCGCGGGCGCGCTGGCGACGGCGGTCGCGGCGCCACATCTCTGCGGCCCGGGCGGCTACGGCGGACATCTCGTCGTCGCGACGCCGGACGGCAAAGTCACGGCCATCGACTTTAACTCCGCGGCACCCGCCGCCGCCACCCCCGACATGTTCCCGCTCGCGGCCAACGGCGGCGTCCAGGGGCAGATCAACTTCTACGGCTGGAAGGCGTCCGGCGTGCCCGGCACGCTCGCCGGGCTGCAACTGGCGCTCGACCGGTTCGGCACGAAGAAGCTCGGGGATGTTTGCGAATCGGCGATCAGGCTCGCGCGCGACGGCTTCACAGTCATCCCAGGCATGGCGAATGCTCTTCGCGCGGCGCGGGTGCGACTGGCCAAGGACCCAGGATCGGCCGCGCTTTACTTCGCGAACGGCGAGCCACCTGCGGCCAACAGCCGCACGACGAACCCGGACTTGGCCGCGATGCTCGAGACCCTGGCCCGCCGCGGTTCGGTCGAGTCGTTCTATCGTGGCGACATCGCCGTCAAGATTGCCGCGGCGTTTAAGGCCAACGGCGGACTGGTGACCGCAGCCGACATGGCCGCGTATCG
>DATJGQ010000947.1:0-2639 GCA_035494815.1 Gemmataceae bacterium | reverse complement strand
TGCCGCAGGCGGCGGCCGTGGCGGCGGTCGCGGGCGGCGTCCCGCTCCAGCCGCAGCACGTGATCAGGCCGGTTCAGCGCCGGCTGCGGCGGCACCTCCTCTGCCGGATCCAAACGACGCGAACGACCAGGACATCATCGAGGCGGGACTCGTGGGCAGCGGCGGCGGCGGACTGACGGCGCTGGTATTCGCCGCGCGCGAAGGCGACCTCGAATCGGCGACGCTGCTGCTCGACGCGAAGGCGGACATCAACGAAACGACCGAGTACGGCTGGACCGCTCTCCTGACGGCGACCAACAACCGGCAGTACCGGCTCGGGAAACTTCTCGTCGAGCGCGGCGCCGATGTCAACATCGCGAACAAGGGGGGCTGGACGCCGTTGTATCTGGCGACCGACAACCGCAACATCGAGGGCGGTGATTATCCGGTCCCGAAACCGGACACGGACAATCTCGAGTACATCAGGATCCTGCTGGATCACGGCGCAGACGTGAACGCCCGCGTGAAGGAAAACACGTTGAGCCGGACGATCTTCACGATGCAGTGGTTCTTCGAGCCGGGCGCGACGCCGTTCGTGCGTGCGGCGCAGTCGAGCGACACCGCGTTGTTGAAGCTGCTGCTCGAGCACGGCGCTGATCCGAAGATCCCGACGGACTTCGGCGATACGGCGCTCACCGTGGCCGGTGGCATCGGCTGGGTTGAGGGCGTCACGTACGAGCGGTCGGCGAAAGAGAACGTCGAAGCGGTCCGCATGCTGCTCGATCTCGGCCTCGATCCGAACGCGGCCAATCACGACGGCCGCACGCCGTTGATGGGCGCGGCCCACAAAGGGCGGAATGACGTGATCCTGCTGCTCCTCGACCGAGGGGCGAAGCTCGAAACGCGCGACAAGGGCAGCCGAGACACCGGCAACGCGGCGTCGAAGATCGCCGGCCACACCTGGCAGACGCTGGATTATGCCGAGGGGCTCGTGCGCGTCGGCGTGCAGTCGGCGATTCCGCACCCCGAGACGGCGGCGCTCGTTCGCAAGTTGATGGCCGAGCGCGGGATTCCCGTGCCGCCGCCCAACCGCACCTCTGATTCGATCTGCGTCGTCGAGCTCTGTCAGTGAGCCTCAATCGGTTGATTGACATTGAAAAAGTGTTTTTGTATAGAGGAGTGACATTTGGGTAGGAGCAAGGAGATCAGTTGATGCGGAGTCGGTTCGGTATTGCGATGTTTGGGGGCGCCGCCATCACGGTTGCGGCGCTCTTTGTGTTTGGGCCCGCATCAATGCCGGTCGCGGGACAGCAGGCGGCAGCGTATCGGGCACCTCGTACCGCGGATGGCAAAGCTGACCTCAATGGGATCTGGCAGACGATGAACGAGGCCAACTGGGATATCGAAGCCCACGGCGCGGGGCCTTCGCCGATTCCGGAACTTCTGGGGGCCTTGTTTGCTGAACCGCCCGGATTGGGAGTCGTCGAAGGTGGTCCTCTTCCATACAAGCCCGAGATGCTGGCGAAGAAAAAGGAGAATTTTGCAAAACGGTTAACCCGTCCGACAACGCGCGATCTCAACGAGACGACGGGCGATCCGGAAGCCAAATGCTACATGCCTGGTGTCCCGCGCGCGACCTATATCGGTACGCCGTTCCAAATCGTGCAGACGCCGCAGCTGGTGTTCATCGCCTATGGATTTGCCAGCTCGACGCGGCAAATCCACATCGGTCGGAAACCGGAGGCGCCCGCCGAATCGTGGATGGGATGGTCAACCGGCCGGTGGGAGGGAGATACTCTGGTTGTTGACGTCACGGATCAGGTTGATAAGACCTGGTTCGACCGGGCGGGCAATTTCCACAGCGACGCGATGCACGTGGTGGAACGGTACACGCCGACCAGTCAAGGCACGTTGATGTACGAAGCAACGATTGACGATCCAAAGGTATTTACGCGACCCTGGAAGATGAGCATGCCACTATATCGGCGGGTTGAGAAAAACGCCCAGGTCCTGGACTTCAAATGCGTCGACTTCTCCCAAGAGTTCATGTACGGACATCTCCTCAAACCATGAATACGAATAATTTGGGCCCCAGCAGACGACAGGAGGCTTTTGCAATGACGCGTCGATATTTCGCAACGTTTGCATCAGTGGCGGCGGTCGTGACCGTCGGCGTGGTGCTCGCATCAGCACCGGTTGCCGGACAGACGCCGAAGGCGAAGCCCGCCGAGGCCAAAGCGAAGACCGAGGCCAAGCCGCCTGCGAAGACAGCGGCGTCAAAAACACCGTGGGGCGACCCGGATTTGCAGGGCGTCTATACGTTTTCGACCTTGACGCCGCTGCAGCGTCCGGCCCAGGCCGCCGGAAAAGAAGCGCTCACCGAAGCGGAACTGGCGGAGCAGGAGGAATTGGATGCCCAGAATCGCGTCGCCGAGGACCGGCCGGTCAGAGCAGGCGACACCGGCACGTATAACAACTTCTGGACATCGAACGAAAAAGGCCGGCGGACCGGCAAGTTGTCGTTGATTGTCGATCCCCCGGATGGGCGCATTCCCGAAATGACGCCCCAAGGCAAGAAGGTGCGCGATCAGCTGACGAACGCGGCGGCGGATCGGCGTGTGGGGACGCCCCCATATGAGTACGTCCTTTACAAATCGTGG
>DATJGQ010000946.1:0-2392 GCA_035494815.1 Gemmataceae bacterium | reverse complement strand
CCGCCAACCCGCCGCCGACGGCTGCAGCGCCCGCACTCGCGAAATTACCCGAGATCGTGCAGTTGCGGATGACGGCGACGACGTTGCTCATCGACACGCCGCCGCCCGCAGAGGTCGATTTGTTCCTGGAAACGGTGCTTTCCTCCATGGTCAACGACGCGGGCACGTTTTCGTAAAACCCGGAATATCCAAAGATATTGATGCCGCCACCGACGTCGGCGGCATTGCCCGAGATGGTCGAAGCCGCGATCGCCAGCGTTCCGTTCCAGATGTCGATCCCGCCACCGCCCTCGAAGCCGGCCAGGTTGCCGGTGATGGTGGAGCCGATCACGGTCGCTCCGCCGTCGCTCACGGAAATGCCGCCACCCGAGGAGGTCGCGAGGTTGCCGGTGATGGTGGAGCGGATCACGGTCGCTCCGCCGCCCACCCAAATGCCGCCACCCGAGTACGCCGTGTTGTCGATGACGGTGCATTCCGTCAACGTGAGTGAGGCGCTGCCGATCGGGTAGCCGTTTACGAAGAAAACGGGGCCGACGCGGATACCGCCTCCGTATTCGCCGCTGTTACCGGAAATGATCGAGTGACGGATATCCGCATCACTACCGTCGGCGATGGTGACGCCGCAGCCGGAGTTATCGGAAACCGTGCTGTCAGTGAGCGACAGCGTCGCGGAATAGATTACTGGGGGGCCCCACGGGTCGAAGCCTGCGACGCCGACGCTGATCCCGCCGTTCGTGCTGTTGGTGATGACCATTCTGGACAGAGTCAGCGACGCGTTCTGGTTGTCGAGCGATGTGTCGTAAACGTCCCCGCCGCGCGTGAGGGTCAAGCCCGACATCGATACCGGATCGAGCGCGTGAGTCATCGAGAGGATGAAGTGCCCGCTCAGGTAGTCGGCGTCGAGAGTCAGCCCGGCCGCCGGACCTTGGATCGCTACGGGGTCTGTGATGGTGATCGACCCGCCGGTCAACTCGACGGTCTGGGCCTCGGCGAAAACCTTCGTGTCGAAATTAATCGTGTCCGGTCCCGGGTTCGCGTTGGCGATCAGTACCGCACTCCGCAGGCTGCCCTTGCCGCTGTCGGCCGTGTTCGTGACGGTGAAGACGGCCGGGGCCGTCCGGTCTTCGAGCGTTTCCAGCCGCGGGCGAATTCTGGCCCGACCTTGGCGCAGCGCTCGAACGTTCGATCGTGTCATGGACGTGTCCTCCGTACGAGGTTTAGGTCGTGCGCGCGCACGGGGAGCCGTGCCGCAAGCGCGGCCGTTTCTGGCACACCTTTGCAACGGTTCCATCGATCGCGGCGATCCGACCGACCGCCGCGCCATTCACTTCAACCCTAAGACCGCGGCCGCTTCCTCGCGAAGCATGCGTAGGCCGGAGTCGTATCCGTCGTTGGGCCACTCCTCCCCGCGCACGGCGTCGTCGTAGTATCGGAGGGCCGCATCTGTATTGCCCACCCGCCAATGAGCCATCGCCCGGAAAAGCTGATCGCCTGTACCGAGCCGCTCATCCTGTAGGCGCGTCGCCCGGTCCAAATTGGCGACCGCCGCCCGAAAGTCCCCCGCCCGGTATTGGGCGGCGCCGAGCGTCCCGACGAAAGAGCTGCGCTCTCCCCTGATGACCGCCGATTGAGCGAGCCGAACCGCCCGGGCCGAATCGCGAAGAGTCTCCACGGGGCAGGTCACGAGGAACCATGCCAAATGATTCCGGCCCGCAGGGTCCATTGGCCATTCGGCCACATACTTCTCGTACACGTCGCGGGCCTCGGCGCAGCATGACGCCGCCTGTTCGGCGTTTCCGCGACGCACGTGGAACCAAGTGAGTTGAATCAGACTGTTATGCCAGTCGTCGCGAGCGCGCAAGTAACCGTACACGGCCTTTGAATCGTCGCCGAGGTACCACTCGCCCGGCGGGGCAGCTTCGGCCAGACTCCGGTACAGCCTGACCGCCTTGACGTATGCCGCCTCGGCTTCTTTGAATTGGCCGGTGTGCTCCAAAAAGCTTGCATGGCGAGACGTCAATTGTGCGGGCGTGCTTTCGAACCAATACGGAAAAGCGCCAGTGCGGGATGGGTCCGCAAACAGCCTCTCCACGATTTCCACCGCCTCACGCCAAGTCGACGCGGCATCCTCGACACGACCGGTGCGCCACCGGATTAGCGCCTGATTCCCAAGGTGCCAGGCGAGCCACCGCCGCGGCATCGGCTTGCCTGAGGCGGCGAGCTTTCGCTGAATGGCAATCGCCTCGTCGGCGACGCGGTTGGCTTCAGCCGCTTTACCCACGATCTGTAAGACGAACGCCAGTTGAATCCGGTAATTGCCTGCGTACTCCGCGTGAGTCTCGCTCGGAAACTCAACTGTCCACTGGTCCAGTTGCCGAATTGCCTCCTTGTA
>DATJGQ010000945.1:0-2688 GCA_035494815.1 Gemmataceae bacterium | reverse complement strand
CGGAATGACCCTATACTTGGAACGGCGGTGCGCGCAATGGCGCGGGACCAGCCCGGGTTATGTGCGCCGAGGCGATTTTGCACCAATTCGACTCGCTCGCACGCGGCTTGAACGACTTTCCGCCCGGGGCTAACATTGATCTATTCGACCGCGCGACTCCGATCTCCTTTTTCGGACCGTCGGTTCCATCCGGGCCGGCTGACGGAGGGATTTGTCCATGGCCTATGACCTCATCATCGCCAACGGCACCGTCGTCAGCGCCGACGGCCAACAGCAGGCCGACGTCGCCGTCCGCGGCGAGCGGATCGCCGCGATCGGCCAGGGACTGAACAAACCCGGCGAGGCCGCTAAGGTCGTCGACGCGAAGGGCAAGTACGTCCTGCCCGGCGGCGTGGACGTGCACGTGCACCTGGAACTGCCGTTTTGCGGTACCGTCTCGAGCGACACCTGGGACACGGGGACAAGAGCTGCGGCGCGCGGCGGCGTCACGACCGTCATCGACTTCGCGATCCCTTACGGCAACGAATCGCTCGACGACGCCTTCCACGCCTGGAGTGAGCGGGCGAAGAAGTCGTGCATCGACTACTGCTACCACATGGCCATCACCAACTGGGACCGCCACGGCCCCGAGATGGAAAAGATGGTGAAAAAGGGCTGCCCGACCTTCAAGGAGTTCATGATCTACGCCGCCGAGGGCTGGCAGTCCGACGACCGGGCGATCTACAACGCACTGGAGAACTGCAAGAAGCTCGGCGGGATGCTCCTGGTCCACGCCGAATCGCCTCGCGTCCTCGATGAACTGATCGCGCGTTATCACACGCCCGAGTTGATGAAGCAGTACGGCGCCCGCCTGCACGCCATGACGCGGCCGAATTTCATCGAATACGAGGCGATCCAACGGGCGATCACCTGGGCGGAGGTGACGGGTGGACGGCTCTACATCGTGCATATGTCCACCGGCGAAGGCGCCGACATCGTCAAGGCGGCTCGCAAACGCGGCGTGGACGTCTATGCCGAGACCTGCGTGCAGTACCTCGTCCTCGACGATTCTGTCTTCGCCCGGCCCGACGGCCATCTGTACGCCTGCTGCCCGCAAGTGAAAAAGCCGAAGGACCAGCAGCGGCTCTGGCAGGGGCTCAATGACGGCGAAGTCTGCGTCATCTCGACCGACACGTGCACGTTCACCCAAGCCCAAAAGGCCCGCTGGGAGGGCGACTGGACCCGCATCCCGATGGGTCTGCCCGGCCTGGAGACGCTTCTGCCGCTCGTGTACACGCACGGCGTGCAGGGGAAAAAGCTAAGCTTGGAGCGGTTCGTCGAGAAGTGCTGCACGAACCCGGCGAAGATCATGGGCCTGTACCCGAAAAAGGGTGTGCTCGCAACCGGCAGCGACGCGGACATCACCGTGATGGACCCCGAGAAGAAGGTCACGGTCGATCACAAGACGATGGCCGGCGGCGCCGACTGGAGCCCATATCAGGGCTGGCCGCTCGCGGGTTTCGCCGAGCACACGTTCAGCCGCGGCAAACAGATCGTGGCCGACTACAAGTTCGTCGGGCAGAACGGCTGGGGCCAGTGGTTGCCGCGCGAGAAAGCCGGGGCGCTTTGAGAAGATAAGAATTCACCACAAAGAGCACCAAGGTCCACAAAGAAGACACAAAGTTTCAGAGTCTCTTCGTGTCTTCTTTGTGGGTCCTTAGGGCTCTTTGTGGTGAATGCGTTTTCCGGAGAGTGCAATGCCTAAGGCCGGGGAGCGATACAACTTGGAGGTCTTGCAGCAGCGGTTCGCCGACGTGCCGCCGCCGCTCTCGGCCGACGAGGCGCTCGTCGAGGCGACCCGCTGCCTGTATTGCTTCGACGCCCCGTGCACCCGCGCCTGCCCGACGCACATCGACGTGCCGACGTTCATCCGGCAGATTATGCACAAGGACGAACTCGGCGCCGCGAAGACGATCCTCAGCGCCAACATCTTCGGCGGAAGTTGCGCCCGCGCCTGCCCGACGGAGGTGCTCTGCGAAGGGGCGTGCGTCGATAACACACTGTTGAAAGCGCCGGTGCAGATCGGCCGGCTCCAGCGGTTCGCAACCGACGTCGCCGCCGCGAAAGACGTCCGCTTCTTCACCCCCGGCCCGCCGA
Source organism: Gemmataceae bacterium (assembly GCA_035494815.1). Lineage (GTDB taxonomy): Bacteria > Planctomycetota > Planctomycetia > Gemmatales > Gemmataceae > DATJGQ01. The sequence continues at coordinate 552 of DATJGQ010000945.1, read as the reverse complement.
CCGGCAAGAAAGTCGCCGTCGTCGGCTCCGGCCCGGCCGGACTGAGTTGCGCTCACGAACTCCGCAAGTTCGGCCACGACGTCGTCGTCTTTGAGGCCCGCGACGTGCCCGGCGGCTTAAACACGCTCGGCATCGCCGCGTACAAGATCTCGACGGCGTTCGCCCTCTCGGAGGTCGAGCTCGTCCGCCAAGTCGGCCTGGACTTGCGGCTCAATCAGCGAGTCACGGGCGACGGGCTAGCGAAGCTTCTCCGCGAGTTTGACGCCGTCTTCCTCGGCGTCGGCCTGGGGCACACCTTACCGCTCGGCGTCGAGGGCGAAAACTTGCGCGGCGTCTGGGAGGCGCTCGACTTCATTTTCCAGACGCACACCAAGCCATTCACCGAATGCGAAGTCGGAAAGCGCGTCCTCGTCATCGGCGCCGGCAATACGGCGATCGACGTGGCCACCGCCGCCCATCGCCTGGGCGCAGAGCGCGTGACGATCGCCTACCGCCGCGGCCACGAGGCCATGCCGGCCTTCTCTTATGAATATGAGCTGGCGAAGGCCGACG
>DATJGQ010000944.1:0-10852 GCA_035494815.1 Gemmataceae bacterium | reverse complement strand
TGCTGACGGACGTGCCCGGCCGCCGCGATGCCGCCGACACCGACCAGCCGCAGCGCCGCACCAGACGCGCGGATAACCCGGCCGAACAGCCCCACCTGCTCCGCACACGCCGCGCGGATGGCGTCGCCGGCGATCCCCCGCCGCTGGCCGCCGAAGAGCATCGCCCCGCCCGGCCCGGCGACGCAGGCGGCGATGCAGTTCACCATGACCAGCGCTTCGACGTGCGGCGCCAGCACCGTGACCAGATCGGCGGCCAGGTGCTCGTCGGTCACGTGGCCGATCTTGACCAGCAGCGGCGTCCGGCCGACCGCTTCGCGCAACCGCGCGGCGACGGGGGCCGCGTCGCCGGGCCGCTGGTAGAGTTGGCCGTCGGGGCTGTCCACGTTCGGGCAGGAGAAGTTGGCCTCGACGCAATCGGCCCCACTTTCGACTGCCCAACGGGCGCAGCGGGCATAGTCGTCGGCGAGATCGGCCGGCGTCCAGTCCGGCTGCGGCGTCGCGACGACGGAGACGGATAACACCTTTCCGCGCGGCAACGCCCGCCGCGTCGCCGTCACGTCGGCCCGCCAGACGTCCGGCGAACGCGACGGCATGCCGAACGACACCGCCCAACTGTCGGCCATCGATTCGGCCGCGAGGAGTGGCGCGTCGCCGCCCGCCACGCGCGTGGCTCGCACCGGCTGCAAGTTCGGCATCGAGTAACATGCGCGGGCCGAACTGCGGACGGTCTTGTACGTCAGGACGTCAAACCCGAGGGACGCGTAGTAGAGAATCCACCGTCCGTTCAAGAGCGGACCGGCCGCAATTCCCAACGGCGATGCGACCGGGAGCCCGCAGTAGTCCCACCGGCCGGACACGGGCGGCACCTCGGCGGGCACCGGGTCGGGGGCGTGCTCGTAGTTCCACTCGTATGTTTTATGCTCGTCGTATCGCGGCTGCATCGGTGTGCATCGTATCAGGCCGCATCGGAGCTTGGTCACACGAAATGGTCATCCCCCGCCTCGGGGGCGAGGCTAGCGAGGTTGCCCGCCCGCCGCATCCAGGCGCTGGTCTGCCAGTTGTCCGGCCCGCCAACCGGCGGCCAAACCGGCGGCAGTGACAGCCGCAAGTAATTCGCCAACGCCTGCGCGAACGGCTCGTACAACCCACGTAATTCCGAGAGTTTCTTCCTCGCCGTATCGTCGTCGCGCACTTTCACGCCCGCCGCCGCGAGGGCCAGGAGCAGTTCGGCGAGCCGCTCCTCCGGCAGTCGATCTTGCGGCGGCGCCGCCGGCGGCCGCCGCAGCACGAGGGCGACGTCCACGAGAACGTGCCGGGCCATCGCGAAAGTTAACCGCGCCTGCCGATGGTCCGTGCCCTCGGTGATCGTCAACAAGAGGGCCGCGGCGTCGATCGCGCACGTGAGCGCCGCCAGCCACGACTGGTTATCGTGCTGCGAGCGGTAGTAGCTGAGCACCGGGTACGACAGATGCCCCTCCAACACCTCCGCCGCCCACCGCTCCAAATCCGCCAGGATTCGCTCGACGCCGTCGCCGCGGCCTGGCAATTGCCGGACGAGGAGTTCCCCGGCCACCGGCGGCGAACCGGCCCGGGCGTCGAGCAACGAGATCGTCACCTCCCGCCGCGAGAACGCCTGATAGAAGACCGGAAGATAGCCGATGACGACCGCCAGGAAGCCGAACCCGAGCAGCGCCTCGACGGCCGACAGCGTCCGTCCGATCGGCGTCGTCGGCGTGATATCGCCGTAACCGAGCGTCGTGAACGTCGTCCCGCTGAGATAGACGCTCTCGCCGAGCGTCCGCCCGTCCGGCGCGGCCGCATGATGCAGTAGGCCGAAGCCGAGCACCAGCCCCGCCGCCCAGAAGGCGAACAACGCCAACAGCGAGAACGGCCCGAACGCGCCGAGGATCGCCTGCCGATAGCGGGCCGACGGCACCTGATCGGTCAACGTCAGCCACAGCCGCCACGCCGCCCGATAGAAAAGTCGCGCGAAGCGGTACGGCCGCGTGACCCGCCGCGGCAGGACGACCGATTCGAACGCGTCGTCGAGCATCAGCAGAGCCAGGGCCGCGCCGGCGGCGATATAGAGGACAGTCATCGGGACCCCCGTTTCGATGATTACCGCCCGGTCTACGACCGTCGACATCGCGCGACCAGCACCTGGACGTGCGGCGTCGTCCCCGCAGAATAACGGCTTTGACTATCAGGTATTCGCAAGGCGACACCATGACGCAACCCGCGGGCTACATCCTCGGCCAGTCGGAGCGGGCGGCCCGCCGGTTGGAGGTTCAAGACGCCCACGTCGCCGAACAATCCGAACGTCTGCTCGACGACCTCGCGTTGCGCCCGACTGACCGCGTCGTCGAACTCGGCTGCGGTCCCGGCGGACTGAGCCGCCGGATCATGCGGCGACTCGGGGCGGGCGGCGTGCTCGTCGGCGTGGACTCAAGTGAAGGCCTGTTGGAGCAAGCGGGCAAGACGTTGAACGGCGTCGGCCCGGCGCGGTTCGAGGCGGTCCGGGCCGACGTCGCCGAACTCGGGCCTTGGCTCGCCGGGGCGGATGTGGTCGTCGGCCGGGCGGTCCTGCATCACGTGCCGATGGCCGAACTGGTCCTCGGCCGGCTGCGGACGGTCGTGCGGCCGGGCACGCGGGTCGGCTTCATCGAGCCGGACTTCCGCTCGCGGCTCGGGCGAATGAGCTACCTGGAAGCGACCGGCCACGCGGAAGTGGCGCCGTTGCGAATCTGGGCGACCGCGATCAACGCCCTCTACCTCGCCCGGCGGATCTCGCCCGACGTCGGCGCCACCCTCGCGGCAACGCTCGACGCCGCCGGCTATCGGCACGTCCGCGCACAGTGGGGCGAATGCCCGTCGGATGAGCTGGTCATCGAAAACATGGTGATGTTCTACGACGAAGTGCGGGACGCCCTGGAATCGCTCGGCATCGCGACCGCCGCGCAGATCGACGAGCAGATGCGAGCCCTGCAAGCCCTGGCGGGGAAGTCGCTCCCGGCCGTCTGGGGCGTCTTCCGCGTGACCGCCGACGCGTGACTGCCGTCAGAGCGGCGGCCAGTTTTGGGCCAACCCCTCGCGCTCGATCACCTGCACCTGCTGCTCGGTGATGCCGAACTGGCCGGCCACTTCCTTGCGGGAATCGGGCACGTTCGCCCCGCGGTCCTGGGCCTCGACCAGGGCCAGGAAAATGGCCTTGCGCTGTTCTTCGGCGAGTGAACGATCTGTTTCCGGTTCGGTCACGGCAACCTCCTTGGGTCGGCGCGGGTGGCCCCATGTCGTTGTATAGAATTTCGACGGCCGTCGGGGACTCAAGTTTCCGGCGGCGCGGGAACCGGCAATGCCCAGGGGCAAACGCGGTACAGCTCCGTCGCGAGATCGCGGACGAATTCGCTGACCGACTGTTCGGCATACCCGGTGTTCTCCCAGAGGTCCGCCCCGACGAGGACGGCCAGCCGGGGAGTCCGCCGCAGCGGTCGTTCGCCGATGAGGCGCTCGCGAATTTCCGCCCACGTCGGCAGTGGCGCGAGGGCCCGACGGATATCGTCTTCGGTCCAAACGGCCGCACCGTCCTGCACCCAATAGCCGATCAACTGCCGTTGCCCGGCACGCTCGAAGTAGCGGACGGTGAGGTCCAGCGCGGCCGGCGACGGTAACGGCACCGGCCGCCGATCCTCCCCGACCGACACCCATCCGCGCGACGGCCAGCAAATGTCCGGCTGGTGGACGTAATCGCGAACGGCCGTCGCCGCCGAGTAATAGATGACCCAGACGTGGACCTCTTGGCCGGCGGGATTGCGATAGACGCGGTGGATCGCCTTGTCACATGCCATTGCCGACGCCAGGTCGGCATCGATCCGCTGGTCTTCGCCCGACCACGGGCCGATGCGGGTGGCGATCGCGTCTAAAGGGGCGTCCGTTGTCATCGCCGGCTCTGCGAGCGAGACCAGCCACGCCGCGCCGCCGACGCCGGCCAGGGCGATGCCGAGGAGTCCCGCCGCGAGCGCGGGGAAGAGACACGAGACGCCAGACGCGAGACGCGAGACGGACACGTCGTGTTTTGTGTTTTGTGTTTTGTGTTTCGTGTCTCGCGGTCGAAGCCATTTTGACAAGAGGAGCACGGCCCACAGCGCGAACAGCAGAGCGACCACGCCGAGTGCCTCGTGCGTCGTTCCCTCATTGACCCAGGTGCCGACCCACTCCTGCAAGGCGCCGTTGAGAATCACGCGGACCGCGTTGGCCAGCGCGACGATCGGCAACGACAGCAGGCCGAAAATCACGCCCCGAATGATGCCGAAGCCGCGCAGATAGGCGACCAGCGCCGCGACGGCGACGATCGCGGTCACACTCCGCACGCCGCTACACGCCTCCACGACGCCCAGGTCGCCCGACGGCAGTTGCAGCACATAGCCGGCACGCTCGACCGGGATGCCGAGCCCCCGCAGGGCGACCTGCGCCGTCGCCGTGGTCGCGTCCTGAAGCCGCACCTGCAGCGGTCGGGTGATCGAACTCGGCAACGGCAGTGCGAAGAGCACGAACGCGAGCGGGAAGGCGAGCGCGCGAAGCGCGTGTCGCCCGAATTGAACGAGAATTAGCCCGGCGACCGCCGCCAGCCAAAGTCCGGTCAACCACCACAACAGAATTGTGCGCGGCCCCACCTGAAAGGCGAGATACCACGACGGCGGCGTGAGAAGCGCCGCCGGGGCGATCAGCAGCAGTCCATACCGGGCCGGAGCCGTCGGACCGTTCAAGTCGTCACGCCGCCGGTAAACGAGCCACGCGGCGGCGAGAATGATCAACACCCGATCCACGTTATCCGGTCGCGCCGACCAGACCTGAACCAGCTCCGCGATCAGCCCCGTAGCGCCGACAGCGACGACGGTCCAGCAGAGGGCAAATGCGCGACGTGGCTGTGCGAGCTGGGCGGCGGGCGGCATCGGCGGTACTCGCGGGTGCGGCGTGCGGTGCCATTGTCAGCATCCGTCGAGCGTCCGGCAAGGACAAGAACCGCGGGCGTCAGCCCGTGGGTGGCACTACCCCCGGGCTGACGCCCGCGGTTCTTCAACATCGACGCGCATTCGTCATTTCTTGTTGTTCCTCCACCCGCGAGCCGTAAGATACTGCCAGCGCGGAGACTCACCCATCCACCGCCCGTCCGCCCACGGCGGCCGTCGCATGCGTGCCCTCGCAACACTTTGGTTTTGGTGCTGGACGCCCGTCCTGAGCTTCCTCCACATGCCGTGGTGGGGCCGGGCGCTGGTCGTCGTCGCCGCCGGCGGCGCCGTCCTCGGCGGTGGCATGGCCGTCCAGCGCGAACTCAACGCCCGCAACTCCCGCCGCGCCGCCGTCGTCTGGGACCGCGTCGCCGATCAGGTCGCCCGGCAGGACCGGGAAGGACTGCGCCGGTCGCTCGAGAACATTCGGCAATTGACCCCGGACGACCGCCTCCTCGCCAAGTGGGACGAGGCGCTGCGGACCGGAAAGGCCGACGCATCCGACCCGACGATGGTCCGGTTCATCATGATCGAAAACCTGCGGAGCGATCGGCTGGAAGGGGCCGTTCGCGAAGCCGCCGTCCGCGTCGCCACGTCGCCGAACGACTGGCAGTCGCGGTGCATCCTCGCCCACGACGCCTTTTCGAAGGGCGAGCGCGAGGACGCCCGCAAACACCTCGCCTTCCTACCGTCGCCGTTCGATTTTGCCGAAACCATCGGTCCCGGCCCAATCCTGTTCGCGATGACCTTGAAACGCGAGCTGGGCATGCCGGCGCCCGAACTGATGGACTACCTGATCAATCGTCTGCTTCCGGCCCTTCGGAGCAAGGATTTGCAACTGATCCAGGTGACCGAGCGTCGGCAGTTGCTCGAAGGCTACGTCTACGCGTTCGACGCCCTCGACGCGAATCCGGACCTGTCGTCGTACTGGGTGCCGGCCGGCCGGTTGGGCCGGCTAGTGCTCACCGACCCGGTGGTGCCCGTCGAAGAACTGGTCCGGCTCGGGCACGTGTTCGAGGCCCAGCTCCCGTTGCTCCGGCGGCTCCGAGACCGCAAACAGTTCTCGCCGGACGAGACGGAAAGGTTCCAAAAAGAGCTGGACGAGCGGATCGGCGAGACGTGGGCGAAGGTCAACGCCCGCGACCCGAAGGCCGTCGACGCGTACGTCGGCATGGCCCGCGCATTCAGCCGCGCCGGCAGACCGGCGGACGCCGAGGCGATCCTCAGGAAAGGGATGGAGGCGTGCGGTGAGCAGGTCGAATTGATTAAGGCGCTGGTCGTGCTCCGCCGCGCGACCGACCCGAACGGCGCCTTGGCACTCATCGCCAAGGCCGTCCGCGACCGGCCGCCGGAGGTAACGCTCTACCAGCTCCTCGCCGAGACGGCGGCCGTCGCCCGCCGCCGTGACATCATCCTCCAGGCGTGCCAGGACGCCCTGGCCGTCCAGCCGGGCCTGCCCTGGGCCCGCCGGTTACAGGCTCAGACGCTGTTCGAAGTCGGTAAACCGGCCGAGGCGCTCGAGGCGCTGACGCCGATCCGCGACGCCTGCGCCGCCGACGTCGGCCTGACCGAGCTGTATGTCCAGGCCGCGGCCAAGGCCGGCGCGGTCGACAAGATCGACGAGTACTTCCGACTGGTGCTCGCGGGCCGGCAACCGGCGCTGCCCTTGGCCGGCGGCACCGCGGCACTCTTGAACGCCCATCGGCCGGACTTCGCCCTCCCGTGGGCGGAAAAGGCGTTCAGCCTGGCGCCGCACGAACTGCAGGTGCACATCCTGCTCGCCGACACGCTGCGGATGCGGGCCGAGGACGGCGCCTCGAACTGGAACCTCGACCACGTCAATGCCGCGGTCCGCGAGTACCAGCGGATCCGTCAGGCGCACCCCGGCAACCTCGCCGTCGTCAACAACATCGCCTGGCTGCAACTGAACGGGCTGCGGCAACCCAACGCCGCGTTTGACTCCGCCGGCCCGCTGCGGGCCAGGGAAGACAGCGCCGAGCTACGGCCGGATTTCCTGGAGACGCTGGGGACCATCTACCTGGAGCGCGGCGACCTGGAGCGGGCCGGCCGCCTCCTGCAGCGGGCGATCGAAATCGACCGCCGCCGGCCGGGGTTTTGGACGAACCTCGCCCGCGTCCTTCTCAAACAGGATCGCCCGGGCGACGCGCGGAGTTGTCTGGACCGGGCGGCGCGATTGGAGAAGTCGCCGCGGGAGATGGAGGAGTATCTGGAAACGCTGCGGCAGTGGAAAGCCAAGACGAGCAGGCCTTAACCGTTCCGCCGCGACCGGAGTCTTCGAGGGGAGCGCTTGGCCTGGGTGCCATGCCCACGGCTTTGCGTGGGCATGGAAGCGCTTCCATGTCCACGCAAAGCCGTGGGCATGGCACCCGTTGAGTCACGCCGCCACCACCACGTTCACCAGCTTTCCCTTCGCGACAATCACTTTCTTGATCTGTTTCCCGCCGATGAACGCCTTCACCTTCTCGTCGGCCAGCGCCGCCGCCTCCAACGTCTTCTCGTCGCTGTCCGCTGCGACCACCAGCTTCGACCGCAGCTTGCCGTTGACCTGCACCGGCACCTCGATCGTGTCCGCCTTCAGCAGCGCGGGGTCGGCCTTCGGCCATGTTTCATAGGCGAGCGTCTCCGCATGCCCGAGCGCCTGCCAGAGCTCCTCGCCCATGTGCGGCGCGAACGGCGACAGGAGCAGCACGAACGGCTCGACCACCGATTTCGGTCGCACTTCCAGTTTCGTGAGATGGTTGTTGAACACCATCAGCGCCGAGATCGCGGTGTTGAACTTCATCTCCTCCAGGTCGGCGGTCACTTTCGCGATCGTCTCGTGTAAGAGCCGCAGCGTGTCCCTGTCCGCGGCGACGTCACGGACTGCCGGATTGAGCTGCGTCTTCTCGGCCCGGTCGTCGATCAGGTTCCGCCAGGCCTTGCTCAGGAAGCCTGAGACGCCCTTGACGCCGTGCATGCTCCAGGGCTTCACCTGCTCGAGCGGGCCCATGAACATCTCGAACAGGCGCAGCGAATCGGCACCGTACTCCTTGACCACGTCGTCCGGGTTAATGACATTGCCGCGGGCCTTGGACATCTTGTAAGCGCGGGCATTGACGTGAATCGACGGGTTTTCCTTGAGTACAAACGAATCGCCGCGTTTTTCGACTTGGTCCTCGGAAAGCTTTACCGGAGTGATCAGATTCACATCATGTTCGCCCTCATCGAAAGGGAAGGTAAACCACTGACCATCGACTAGCTGATAGCCCGTGAACTCCATCTCGCCCAGGATCATGCCCTGATTCACGAGTCGGCGAAACGGCTCCGGCCCGGGCACGTGGCCGCGGTCGTAGAGCACCTTGTGCCAGAACCGCGAATACAGCAGGTGCAGGACCGCGTGCTCCGCCCCGCCGACGTAGAGATCGACCGGCAGCCAGTACTTCGTCTTGGCCGGGTCGCAGAACCGCCGGTCGTTCTTCGGGTCGAGGTAGCGGATGTAGTACCAGCACGAGCCGGCCCACTGCGGCATCGTGTTCGTCTCGCGGCGATACTTCTTGCCGTCGATCGTTACCTGCAACCAGTCTTTGGCCTTCATCAACGGGCCTTCGGGGCTGCCGGTCGGCTTGAAGTCCGCCAGCTCGGGCAGTCGGACGGGGAGTTGCGACTCGGGCACCGGCCGCAATTGGCCGGTGTCGCTTCCGTTCGCGTCCAACTCGTGCAGGATCGGGAACGGCTCGCCCCAGTAGCGCTGTCTGCTGAAGAGCCAGTCGCGGAGCTTGTAGTTGACCCGCCGCTGGCCGAGGCCCTTCTGCTCCAGCCAGTCGATGATCTTCCGCTTGGCGTCGGCGACATGCAGGCCGTTCAGGAACTGGCTGTTGATCGCCGGCCCGTCGCCGAGATACGCATTACCCTTCCAGCCTTCTGGAGGCTGAACGGTACGGACGATCGGCAAATTGTAGATTTCCGCGAACTCCCAGTCGCGCTCGTCCTGCGCCGGCACGGCCATGATTGCACCGGTGCCGTAACTCGCCAGCACGTAATCCGCGATCCAGACCGGGATCGCCTCGCCGTTCACCGGGTTGATCGCGTAAGCGCCGGTGAAGACGCCGGACTTCGTCTTCGCGAGTTCGGTGCGTTCGAGATCGCTTTTTCGGGACGCGCTCGCCTGATACTCCTTGACCGCCTGGCGCTGTTCCGGCGTCGTAATCTGATCCACCAGCGCGTGCTCCGGCGCCAGCACCATGTACGTCGCGCCGAAGAGCGTGTCCGGCCGCGTCGTGAAGACGCGGATCGCCCCCGGATGGTCACGGAGCTTGAAATCGACGTCCGCCCCCTCCGAACGCCCGATCCACTCGCGCTGCATGGTCTTGATCGACTCCGGCCAGTCGACCTGGTCCAGGTCCTTGAGCAGCCGATCGGCGTACGAGGTAATCCGCAGCACCCACTGCCGCAACGGCCGCCGCTCGCAGGGGTGATGACCGCGCTCGGACAAGCCGTCGATGACTTCCTCATTCGCCAGCACCGTTCCGAGGGCCGGGCACCACCACACCGGCACTTCCGACTGGTACGCCAACCGTTTCGAATCCTGATACTGCCGCACCGCCGTTTCGCCTTGCGTCTTCACTTCGGTGGGGATCGGCAGCTCCGCGATCGGCCGGCCTTTGTTCGCTTCCGCGTCGTACCAGGTGTCGAACAGCTGTAGGAAGATCCACTGCGTCCACTTCACGTACGCCGGGTCGGTCGTGTCGACCTCCCGGTCCCAATCGTAGGAGAAGCCGAGGCTCTGAATCTGCCGGCGGAAGGTTGCGATGTTCTGTTGCGTGTTCTTGCTCGGGTGCTCGCCGGTCGCGATGGCGTGCTGTTCAGCGGGCAGGCCGAACGCGTCCCAGCCCATCGGGTGCAGGACGTGGTAGCCGTTCATCCGCCGATAACGGGCGAGAATATCGGTTGCGGTATACCCCTCCGGATGGCCGACGTGCAGGCCGGCGCCGCTGGGGTAGGGGAACATGTCGAGGATGTAATACTTAGGCTTGGTCGAGGTGTCGGGGGTGGCGAAGGTGCGGCGCTCCTGCCAGTAGCGTTGCCACTTCGGTTCGATCGCTTGCGGGTGGTAGTTCGGCATAAGCGTCGGCCCGGCTTGGGATAACGGCACGACATCCCGGATGAATTAGCCTAGAGAGCTGCTCGCGGGCCGTCAACGCCCGCACGCCGGGACTGGGCGTGGGGTTCGTCACGCGGTTTTGTTCCTGGCGAACTGCGCCGGCGCGCGCATAAAATAGGCAGTGGAAGCGCAAGATCGTCGTGCACATGCGTTCCCGAAGCGAAGACGTTGCGGGGGAAGATACGAGGCGGACGCACCATGAAACGGCTCATCCTGACATTGGTCCTCGGGGTCGCGACACTGGGCCTGACACCGACACGGGCCCATGCGCAACTCGGCTACGGCATCGGCAATGTCCAGCGGGTCGCGCAGCGCCAGGTCATCGGCTGGTACCAGGCATACCTCGGCCGCTTGCCGAACGCCCAAGAATTGAACATCCTTTCGAACCTGTTGCTGACGGGGAACAACGCCCTCTACGTGCAATCACTGATCCTGAGCAGCAACGAGTTTTACATCCGCGCCGGGGGCAACCCGCTCGGGTTCATCAACGGCCTGTTCGTCGTGACGCTCGGCCGGCAAGTAACCATGAACGAGCGGGCGCAGTTGTTCCCGCAGTTGAACCTGAACGGCCGCCTATGGTTCACGCAAGCGTTTCTGGCGCAAACGCAGGGCGGCTGGGCGAATGCCGCGCTGCAGGCGGCCGCGTGGGGCTACCCGGTGAGGGTGGTGCCGGCGGTGTGGTGGT
>DATJGQ010000943.1:0-2022 GCA_035494815.1 Gemmataceae bacterium | reverse complement strand
GGGGGAAGAACTGGCTGTTGACCGTCGAATCGTCGTTCACGCGGACCGGGGGGCTCCAGCTTTGGCCGTCGTTGTCGCTGTAGCGGAGGAAGATGTCGGTGTTGTTGCTCTCGTCGGGGCTCTCGTCGGTGTAGACCATGTAGGCGCGGCCGGTGTACGGCCCGCCGCTGCGGTCGTAGGCCAGCCCCACCTCGGCGTCGATCGACCGCCGGACCTGCGCGGGGATCTTGTCGAAATCGCCGACGTTGGTGTTGCCGACGACCGACTGCTTGCCGAAATGGCGCGGGCCGGTGCCGTCCGGGTCGAGCTGCGTGACGATCGTGGACGCGCCCTCCGGGTTTCCGCCGGACACCTGGTAGCCGACCAGCACCTGCCCGGCCGGCCCGATCGCGATGTCGCCGATGTTCTGCCCCTCGCCGCCGATGATCCGCTGCGACTTGAACTTGCCGACCCCGCCGAGGCCGTTCACTTTCGCCTTGTATGCGATCGCGCCGGAGTCCTCCCGCTGGAACGCCACCCAGACGGTTCCCGGGCCGGTGGCGACGGTCGGCTGGTCCCCTTCGGAGCCGAACTCGGTCAGGTACGTGAAGTTCTGGCCGTTGTCGGTGCTGACGAGCATCTCGATCCGGCCGTTTACCGCGTTCAGGTAGGCGAAGAAGAGGTTGCCGAAGGAGTCGTACGCGGCGCTCGGGTCGCAGCACGCGCGCGGCAGGCCGTCCATCCCGGTGGCGAACTCGCGGCCGGTCCAGGTCGCGCCGGCGTCGCTGCTGGACGCGCCGAAGAGCGACCCGCCCGTCCGGTTCGCCGCGACGAACAGCCGCTTGGGGTTCGTCGGATCGACCGCGATCGATTCTTCCGCCTCCGGCCCGGCCAGGCGGCTCACGTCGAGCGGCGCGGGCACCGGGAACTGGATCGTGGCGGACAGAAGCGCCCGGGCTTCCAGGGGTTCAACAGCGGGGCCGTTCATCGGGTGCATGTGGGGCGCGCTCCGTCACGCCAAGACAATAGACGAGGGTCTGCGACGGCAGACGCCTCGTTTCCGAGGCGGGAGTGTACCGTTCGACGCCGCTACTGACAGCCTACAAGTTGTGTGAAAACGCGGTTGGCGAAATAAACGACCATGCCGGCCGGATCGAGCCGACCGGCACGGTCGATGGTGGCTTTGTGCGTCAGGTGAGGACTATGAGGCGCGGGTCGGTGCCGGGGACGGCGTTCTCCGGGAGCTTCGCTTTGCCGATCGAGCCGGCGATGAAGCGACTCTGCTGGTCGGTGCCGCCCTTGACGACGATCTGCCGGATCGTGCTACCGCCGCCGGCGAGCTGGTCGTCGCTATCGCCGAAGGCGCCGTTGGTCGGGTTCACACCCGCCTCCATAGTCGAGGTGGCAACCGCGCCTTTCACGGCGATCCGCCCGATCGACGCCGCGGCGAACGCGTCGTCGCCGCCGCCCAGCTTGCCGTCCGTACCGAGGTTCGCCCCGGCCAGTACCATCGCCGAACTGAGCCCGCCACTGGTCGCGAGGCTGCCGATCGACCCGGTCGCGGCGAGCGTGCCGCTCAGGGTGCCAAGCAACACCTTGCCCAGCGGACCATTGACGAAGAACGTCCCCGTCACGTCGGCATTCTTGCAGGTGAAGCTCTTCAGCCCACCGTCGGCGCGGATGTCGCGCAGGCTCACGCGGCCGTCGCTGCCGCCCCTGGCCTTCACCACGAGGGCCGAGCCGGCGGACGTGCCGGAGAGTACCAGGTCCACGTTGGTCCCGTCGTAGAACGCGGTCCCCGTTCCGCCCTTAAGCGAGATCCTGACGGCGGTGCCGTCCGCCTCGGCGAACGCCAGTTTTTTGTTCTTGCCGTTTACGGTGCCGAACTGCCCGACCGTGCCGCTGCCCGGCACGTTCAGCCGGCGGAGCGGGGTCGCGGTCGCGGTCGGCGAGCCGTTTCGCGTCGCGACGACGAGTTGGCCGTTGGGTTCGAGTCCGCCGAACGCCCGCAGCAGCAGGTCGCCGACGTGCAGCGCCCGGCCG
>DATJGQ010000942.1:0-5146 GCA_035494815.1 Gemmataceae bacterium | reverse complement strand
CACGTCGCCAAACTATTTCGTGCCGGTGCCGAACGATTTCGCGGTCAAGACGGTCGTGAAGCTGTTTCTCTGCCCGAGCGACAAGATGGAGCCGGTCTCGTCGGGGTACAACCTGCCGCAGTTCGGGCCGACCAACTACGCGGCGTGCACCGGCAGCGGGCTCAACGGCGGCTCGCCGTACAACGCCGACGGCATCATCTTCGCCAACTCGACGACGCGGATCAGCGATATCGCCGACGGTACGAGCAACACGGCCATGATGTCCGAGAGCACGCTCGGCGAAGGGGACGAGAGTTCGCAAGTCCCGTTCGGCGGCGCGACGGCGCAGACGGCATACGGGTTCCTCTACTCCGGGCAGCTGACCGACGCCGGGTGTGCGTCGCCGTCGGCGTGGAACCTGTCGAACCGCCGTGGGTTTCAATGGGTGGCCGGCGAATATCGCTGCTCGTCGTACAACCACTACTACACGCCGAATTCGCCGACGTACGACTGCTTCAGCTACATCCCGTCCGGGCCGCCGGATCAGTTGTTCACGTCGATCGGCTGGCGCGCCGCCCGCAGCCGGCACAGCGGCGGCGTGAACCTCGCGCTGTCCGACGGGTCGGTGCGATTCGTCGCCGATTCGGTGACCCGTGACGCCTGGCGGGCGATCTCGACGCGGTCCGGCGGCGAGACGATCGCCGACCCAAACTTCTGATCCGCATGAGCCTGACCGCCGAACCGCGAGTTGATTTGCAAAACCCCGCGAGCGACCGCAGTTCGGTCGGTCAATGGGCGTGTATCGGCGTCGCCGCGCTGGCGATGGTGGCGACGCTGCCGGGGCGGACGCACGGCCTTGGCCTGGTCACCGAGCCGCTGCTCAAGGACTTGCAACTCGACCGCGTTCATTATGGGGCGATCAACTTCTGGGCGACGCTGATTGGGGCGGCGTTCTGCGTGCCGTGGGGCTGGATGACCGACCGGTTCGGCGTTCGGCTCGTGCTGGCCGGGACGCTCGCGTCGTTGGGCGCCGTCGTCATCGCGATGAGCCGAATGGCGGGCGATTCGATCATCAACCTCCCGCTGTTCGGGCCGGTCGTTTTCGATCTGTTCGTGCTGGTGTTGCTGACGCGCGGGCTAGGGCAAAGCGGTCTGTCGGTGGTCAGTCTGGCGTTGATGGGTAAGGCGGCGGGTCGGCGGCCGGGCCTGCGAGTGGGCGTGTACTCGTTCCTTGTCGCCATGTTTTTCTTCGCCGCAGGTCGGGCCGCCAAGTACGCACTCGAAGTATGGGAGGTCGATTGGCGGACGCTGTGGGCGGCGATCGGTTGCGGCGTTCTGCTCTGCCTGCCGTTCGTCGCCTTGATTCCGTCGTCGTCCCTGCGCGGAGAGGGACCGGAACGCGACGCCAGCGTGACGCATGGCGCGACGCTCGGCCAGGCGCTGCGAACGCCCCTATTTTGGGTGTTCGGGCTGTCGATGTCGTTCTACCTGCTTGCCGCGGCGGGCGTGTCGCTGTTCAATCAAGCGATCCTCGACGAGCGCGGCTTCGACCAGCGCGTGTTCCTGACGATTGTGGCGTACTCGCCGCTAGTCGGACTCGCGAGCAACCTTTTGACCGGCTGGCTGGCGACGCGATGGCCGTTGGGGCGGCTGTTGGCGGTGGCCATGTTCGCCCTGGCCGCCGCGCTGTCAGCTCTGCCCCTGGTGACCACGCTGCTCCAGGTGTACGCTTACGCGGCGACCTTCGCCGCGGCAGGCGGGATGGTGACCGTGATCTTCTTCGCCGTCTGGGGCAAGGCGTTCGGGCTGCGCCACCTCGGTAAGATCCAAGGGGCGGCTCAGCTGCTGACAGTGCTCGCTTCCGCGCTCGGACCACTGCTCTTGGCGATGGGCCATGAAGCGACCGGATCGTACATGCCGCGCTTGCAAACCCTAGCCGCAGGTGCCGTGGTGCTGGGTGTTGCCGCATGGGTCGTCCCGTGGCCGAAGGAAGTGAGCGAATGATCGGACATGCGACTGCGACCTCTCGCCGGGCTGACTATGAGCGCGATGGCTACGTCATCGTCCGGACACTCTATAACCGCGCCGAGATGAATCGCGCCTCAGACGAGGCCGAAGTCCTGCTCCGGCGGACGGACCTGATCGACACCCGCAACTTGCGGTGTCGGTGGCAAACGAATGTCGAAACTGGCGCGTGCTCGTTCGAGACGTTTGACCCGGTGCTCGATCTCGCCCCGGAGTGTCGGGCGCTGGCGCACGATCGCCGCCTGACGGGGCTGCTGACCGAACTTTACGGTGAGCCGGCGTGTCTTTTCAAAGACAAGCTGATTTTCAAACCGCCGGGGGTGAAGGGTTACGGCCTGCACCAGGACTGGATCGCGTGGCCAGGGTTTCCGCATAGCTTTCTCACCGTATTGATCCCGCTCGATGCCGCGACGAAAGAAAACGGCTGCACGGAAGTTTTTCCCGGCTATCATCATCGTGGCTGCCTGTCGTCCGAAGACGGGCAGTATCACGAACTGCCGGCGGAGTCGGTCAACGAGTCCGACATGGTGCCGCTGGAATTGCAGCCCGGCGACGTCGCGGTGTTCGGGGGGTTCACGCCGCACCGCTCCGGGTCGAACCGCTCGGCCGGCTGGCGGCGGCAACTGTATCTCAGCTACAACGCCCGCTCCGACGGCGGCGAACAGCGGACGAAACACTACGGCGAGTTTCACGCGTGGCTGCGGAAGCGTCACGCCGAACACGGGAAGACCGACGTCTATTTCATGTAGGGCGGGGTAACCCCGCCCCTACACCGCGAGGTTCAACATGGTGACGGCCCTGCCGGTGGCCCCGGCGATCCGCTTCCACTTGTCGCTGAACGTCTCCGATCTCGGCCGGGCCGTGACTTTTTACCGGACGCTCTTCGGCCTGGAGCCGGCCAAGCTGCGAGGCGATTACGCGAAGTTCGAGCTCGACGACCCGCCGCTGGTATTGTCGCTGGAGCCGACGCCACGGCCGACCGGAGGGCCGCTCAATCACCTCGGCTTCCGGCTAGCCGACGCGACCGCGCTCGTCGCGATGCAGGAGCGGCTCGAGCGGGCGGGAATCCGGTCACAGCGCGAGGAAGGCGTCGAGTGCTGTTACGCCAAGCAGACCAAGTTCTGGGTGACCGACCCGGACCGCACGCTCTGGGAGATCTACACGTTCGAAGGCGACCTCGAACATCGCGGGGAAGGGCAGTCAATCGAAGCGATGATTCCCGACGCCGCCGTGCGACCGGAAGAGCCGGTCGTGTGGGAGCACCGCATGACGGACCCGCTGCCGGCGCGGGTCCCGCTCGACGACGGCGTGGCCGACGAAGTGCGGCTGCGAGGGACGTTGAACGTCCCGCTGGCGTCCGGAGCGGCGGAGCGACTTTGTGCGGAAGCGGCGCGCGTTCTCAAACCCGGCGGGCGACTGTTCGTACACGTCCTCGTCGGCGACCGGCCGTTGACCGCCGCGCCGCAGCTGCCCGGGCCGGCGGCCGCCGTCCATCACGTGCCGCTGCAGTCGGAGCCGGTGCGGCTGCTGGAACGCGCCGGCTTTCGCGGTGTTCGCATGCTCAAATTCGACGCCAAGCCGTGCTTCCAGCGGAACGGTGCGGATTTGCGCGAGCTGCAATTGGAAGGCTGGCGAGCTGGCGACTCGGTGAGCGGCCGCGTCCCGGTTCTGTATCGGGGCCCGTTTCGACAGGTGAGCGACGACGCCGGCAATACGTACGTTCGCGGCGAATGGGCGCAGGTGCCGGTTACCGCGGCCGAACGGCTTCGGACGGACGGCGGCGAGCATTTCCTTGTGCTGGGTTGAGCC
Organism: Gemmataceae bacterium; assembly: GCA_035494815.1. GTDB lineage: Bacteria > Planctomycetota > Planctomycetia > Gemmatales > Gemmataceae > DATJGQ01. The sequence goes on along the minus strand of DATJGQ010000942.1, from coordinate 1,333 downwards.
GGTTGGCCTCCGATTTGCTGCGGTATAATGCTGTTCGCCGAGTGCCACGGGACCGGCCCGGCGGGCACGGCCCGGTCAAAGTGCCTGCCGCCGTTCGCATTTTTTGATGGCTCAACCGACCGTCACGTTTTGGGGTGCGGCGCGCACCGTGACCGGGTCGATGCACCTGGTCGAGGCGAACGACCGCCGCGTGTTGCTCGACTGCGGCCTGGAGCGCGGGCCGCGGGCGGAGGTCCGGCTGCGGGACGAATTCCCGTTCGACCCGCGGTCGATCGACGCGGTCATTCTGACGCACGCGCACACCGATCACTGCGGCCTGCTCCCCGCCCTCGTCCATCAGGGCTTTGACGGGCCGATCTATTGCACGCCGGCGACCCGCGACCTGACTGCGGTCATGCTCGCGGACTCGGTCCGCATCCGAGAGGCGCGGGCGCTGTCCGCCGCGTTGGCCGGCCTCCCCGCGGCCGACGAGGGCGCCGATTTCGGCCGGCCGGACGCGGTGCAGGCCATCCGCGATTGTGTGCCGGTCGAGTACGGTGACATCACCTCTCTGGGAGGGGGTCTCGAATTTACACTCGCCGACGCCGGCCATCTGCTGGGTTCGGCGATGGTCCATTTGCGGATCGCGGCCGGGCCCGGTGACCTGTCCCTGACTTACACCGGCGACCTCGGCCGGCGGAGTCTGCCGCTGCACGGCCCGCCCGCGCCCGTCCCGCCCGCGGACCTGCTCATCTCCGAAAGTACCTACGGCGGCACCCGCCACGACACGATCGAACAAACGACGGAGCTGCTCGCGGAGATCGTGCGGCGGACGATCGACCGCGGCGGCAAGGTGTTGATCCCGGCGTTCAGCCTCGGCCGTACCGAGTTGGTGCTGCACGTCCTGCGAACCGCGGTGCGGGACGGGGTGCTGCCGGCCATCCCCGTCTTCGTGGACGGCCCGCTCGCGTCCGACATCCTGGACGTGTATCGGGCCCACGCCCCGGAGTTGCACGGGGCGGACGGCGGGAGCACGGACGTGTCCTTCGACGAACTGGACGTCTCCTACCTGCGGGGCGTGGAAGAGAGTAAGGAATTGAACGTGCGTCGCGAGCCGTGCGTCGTCGTCGCGGCGAGCGGGATGTGCGAGGCCGGCCGCATCCTCCACCACCTCAAGCACAACCTCGACGACCCACGAGCGAGCGTCATTCTGGTCAGCTTCCAAGCGCCGCTGACAGTTGGGGCGCGGCTCCTGGAGCGGGCGCCCACGGTCCGGTTCCTCGGCCGCGACTGGAACAAGTGGGCGGACGTGTACAAGCTCGAAGGGTTTTCCGGCCACGCCGATCAGGGCGAC
>DATJGQ010000941.1:0-7344 GCA_035494815.1 Gemmataceae bacterium | reverse complement strand
AAACCCCGCCGCGCGCTCGAGCATGCACGGAAAGCGCCCTAACCGACGGTCGCCAATTGCCGCCCCGTGCGCCAGTTCTTTTCCTCGCGGACCACTTCGCGATAGAGCGTGTCGCGCTCGACCGGGACGCGGCCGGCCTCCTCAATCAGCCGGCGAATCTCATCCACGCACATTTCCTGCGGCGAATCGCTGCCGGCGTCGTGATAGATCTTCTCGTGCACGACCGTCCCGTCCAGGTCGTCGGCGCCAAAGCTCAAAGCGAGTTGCGCGGTCTTGATGCCGAGCATGACCCAGTACGCCTTGATGTGCGGGAAGTTGTCGAGCATGAGCCGGGCGATCGCCATCATCCGCAGGTCGGTGACCCCGCTGGCCTTCGGGATGTGCGACAGTCGTGTGTTCTCCGGGTGGAACGCGAGCGGGATGAACGTCTGGAAGCCGCCGGTCTCGTCCTGCAGGCCTCGCAGCCGGATCAGGTGGTCGATGCGGTGCTCCGGGCCCTCGATATGGCCGTAGAGCATGGTCGCGTTCGACCGCAGGCCGAGCTGATGCGCCTCGCGGTGGACGCGCAGCCAGTCATCGGCGTCTGCTTTGTATTCGCAGATCTTCGGGCGGATGTCCGGGTGAAAGATTTCCGCCCCGCCGCCGGGCAGGCTGCCGAGGCCGGCGTCCTTGAACTCGGCGAGCAACTCCTTCGTCGGCCGGCCGGTCAGTCGCTGGAACCAGTCCCACTCGACGGCCGTGTACGCCTTCAGGTGCAGTTGCGGATATGCGGCGTGAATGATCTTGATGACGTTCAGATACCACTCGTACGGCAACTGGTGGTGCAGTCCGCCGACGATGTGCAGTTCGGTCGCACCCTTCCGGTCGGCCTCCGCGGCCCGCTCGACAATCTGCTCGTCGCTCATGACGTAGCCGCGCGGGCTCTTCAAATCCGCCCGGAACGCGCAAAAGGTGCAGCGGTAGACGCAGACGTTCGTCGGATTGAGGTGCTCGTTGACGTTGTAGTAGGTATTGTTGCCGTTCTTGCGCTCGCGGACGCGGTTGGCCAGCTCGCCGAGCGTGAACAGGTCGGCGTGCCGTTCGAGCCACATTCCATCGTCGAAGGAAAGCCGTTCGCCCGCCTCGACCTTGTCACGGATGGCGGGAAATCGCCCGTCGTTCGTCGCTGCCGTCATGTCCGTTCCTCGACCGTCGGAGTCCTGATACTTTAGCGACCCACGAAAGGTTTCCAACCATCTAACCGCAGAACCGACAACGCCTTAACGGGGAATCGTCCGACGTTCCCAAATTGTGATCGTCGCCCCTTCCGGACTCGGCCGCGGTTCTACCGGCCAGGGTCGCACGGCCGCATCACCGGCTGTCACCCACACAACGGGCCGATAATCGGTCCGACACAGGCCGTCGATGAACTCTCGCAAATCCGTCCGCGTCCCGTCGTCAGCCAGGAATGATCCCTCAAGGTGGAGGTAAACCAGGAATCGCGCCGGCCGCGCCGTTAGTTCTTGAATGACTTCGCGCTGGCGGTCGCGAGTGTCCGGGAATGGCGTCATCAGCGGGTAGGCGAAGATATAGCGGCTTGCACTGGGACGCACGGCGTAGTAGAGGATTTGCGGTTCGGAGCCGAAGATGTACGTCGCTTCCTCCGGCGCGGAGTGCTTGCGCAGATACGCGGCGACTGGTACTGATTCGGCGAACGGACACCCGGCGTAGATCCAGCCGACCTTTTGCTCAGCGGTGCCGTAGAGGTAGTACCAGGGCGCGACGATGACGCCCCAGGCGATGGCGGCGAGCGTCAGTCCGACCGCGAACCGTTCGGGGCGCCTTTGACGCTGCGCGACCAGCATCGCGCCGCGGCCCGCCAGCACGGCGAGCGGCGGAATCACTTGGACGTAGTAATGGCCGCGGAAGTAGCCGCCGATTGATACGCCCGCGGCGGACGCGACGAGCCAGAACAAAACGATCCAACGAGGTCTTCTGTAGCCGGCCTCGGTGAGGCCGGATCTTGCGCCGGCCTCACTGAGGACAGCTACAGCAGCCAGAGAGAGAATCGGCCACCACTGCCCGAGAACGCCGCGGAAACTCAGCCAGAACCAGAACGGATAGTCCGACCACGGCACTCGCTGAGCGTACGTGAGGTTATGCGCGATGACGCAATCCCAGAACTGCGGCAATGATCGCACCGCGGCGAAATAAGCGATCGTCGGCGCCAATCCGAGCAGCCCGCCGAGTGCGAACGCGATTGTCAGTCGCCAAGGCGCCCCGGGAGCCGCCATGAGCAAGGCGGCACTCAGTGCGACGTTCGGCAATGCGACCTGCTTGCACAACAAGGCGAGCGACCCGCACACGCCGGCGAGTAACGCCCAGCCGGCGGAATGGCGATCGCGCGCCCGAAGCGACGCCAGAAACGACGCGGTCAACGGCAAGATCATGAACGTTTCGGTATTCGCCGACTGCCCGAGCACGCACAGGTCTGCGGTCATATACACGGCTAAGAGTGCGGCCATCAGCCCCTCGATCGGGCCAAACAACTTCCGGCCGACAACGAAGATGAGAGCGAGCGTACCGAACGTGTAGACCTGCGTGCCCCAATGAATCGCCGCGGGGCTTGTGCCAAACACCTTTTCGATGAGGGCGTAGGCGACGAACGCGCCCGGCGGCTTCTGATCGAAGCTGTCGCGATAAGGCACTTCGCCGAGCCACCATCTTTGGGCGATATAAGCGTACTCGCCCTCGTCGCGCTCCAGCGGCACGGCCGCGATCGGCCAACGCACTAGGCACGCGAACGCACAGACGCCGACGTATGCTGCTACCGACTTGAGAGAGTGACGGGGCTGAGCCATTTCGGTTGCACATCCGGGGCGCCGGGGCTAGCATAGTTGCTCCGATCACGGAACGCAGGCGCCCACGGACAGGTAGATTCTCCGCACCGGAGGCGGTCATGTCCAAAGTGTTGCCACCGCTCGACACCCTCAAGCCGGACGACGCGTGGCAGCCGTGGACGCCGGACGCCCGGCAGCCGTGGGACCTGAAATGGGCCGCCCACCTGTACCGCCGCGCGGCCTTCGGGGCGACGCTCGACGAACTCCGCGCCGCCGTCCCCGACGGTTTCCCGGTGACACTCGAACGACTCCTGAGCGGCTCCCTAAACCAGTCCGACCTCGACACGCTGATCGCGCGGAGTGGTGAGTCGATTTCGCGCGGCGGCGACGTCGGAAACCTCCGCGGCTGGTGGCTCTACGCGATCCTCCACGGCGGACACCCGCTGCGCGAGAAGATGACACTGTTCTGGCATAACCACTTCGCGACCAGTAACGCCAAGGTCCGCAGCACGGGCCTGATGTTCCGCCAGAACCAGTCGCTGCGCCGCGCGGCCCTCGGCCACTTCGGGGCGATGCTGGCCGATCTGAGCCGCGACCCGGCCATGCTGATCTGGCTCGACTCCAACCGTAACGTCAAAGGGGCCGCGAACGAGAATTTCGCCCGCGAACTGCTGGAACTCTTCGCGCTCGGCGTCGGCCACTACTCCGAACGCGACGTTCGCGAGGCCGCGCGCGCCTTCACCGGTTGGCATACGGACGGCGAGCACTTTACTTACACGCCGCGGTTCCATGATGACGGCGAGAAAACGCTCCTCGAGCGGACCGGCCGCTGGGACGGCGTGGACGTGCAAAAGTTGATCCTCGACCAGCCCGCCGCCGCGATGTTCCTCGTCCGCAAGCTCTATGGCTATCTGGTCAGCGAAACGGCCGAGCCGCCCGAGGCGCTGCTGGAACCGCTCGCCATCCGCTATCGGCGGACCGACTACGACACGGGCGACCTGGTCGCGACGATTCTGCGATCGCGGCACTTCTACTCCGATTACGCCTACCGACAGCGGGTCAAGAGCCCGGTCGAGCACATCATCGGCCTCGTTCGCGTCGGCCGGCCGGGCTACGCGCCGCGCGATCTCGTGCCGTGGCTCGAACAGATGGGCCAACCGCTGTTTACCCCGCCGAACGTTAAGGGTTGGACCGGCGGCAAAAGTTGGCTCAACTCGGCGACGGTTCTGGCGCGGCAGAATTTCGCGGAACACATGGTCGGCCCTCCCGCTTCCGGTTCGCCGAAAGCACCACCATCTCCGGGGAGCGACGCGCCGCCGCCTGCCCCCGCGCCGACAGTCACGGCCGACCTACCGATGACCCCGCTCGCGTCGCTCGTCCGCAAGGAACAACGCTCGGAGCCCGGACAGGTCGCGGAACTCCTCGCGGACCTGTTCCTCAACGGCGACATGGCGGCCGAGCGGCGGGCGAAACTCGTCGCGTTCCTCGCCGACGATTCGCCCAAAGGCGCCGATTGGGTCAGGCGCGTCGGCGAAGCGGCGCACGCACTCGTGTGCAGTCCCGAATTCCACCTGGCTTGAGAGCCCGATCCTTCGGCGGAGGCCGATCGCATGCTGAACCGTCGCGACTTTCTCGTTCGGTCGCTCAAAGCCTCGTCGCTGCTCGCCGTCGGCCCGGCTGTGCCAGGGTTTTTGGCGAGGACGGCGCGGGCCGCCGAACCGGGAAAGGACACCGTGCTCGTCGTCGTTGAGCTGTCCGGGGGCAACGACGGTCTGAACACGGTGGTCCCCTACGCCGACGATCTGTACCACAAGGCGCGCCCGACGCTGCGACTCGGCAGGAGCGAAATCATCCGAGTCAACGACCACATCGTGCTGAACAACGCCTTGATGGGATTACAACCACTTTTGCAAAGTGGGAGCCTCGGCATCGTTCAAGGTGTCGGTTATCCCAACCCGGACCGGTCGCACTTCGAGTCGATGGACATCTGGCAGAGCGCGGACCCCGCGCGGCAGACGGCGACCGGCTGGCTCGCCCGGAGTGTGCCGTCGCTCGAAGAAAAGGCCGGCGTGCCGGCGCTGCAGATCGGGCCGGATCGACTGCCGCTTGCTCTGCAAGGGGCGGCGGGCGGCGTCGTCAGCATCAACCAGAAGGTGCCGTATCAACTCGACCTCGGCGACGTCGAGGCTCGGAAACAGCCACGAAAAAAGCTGATCGACGACCTCGCCGGCCCGGCCGACGTCGCGGCGGGCGGCGAACTGCTCGATTTCGTCCGCCGCCGGCAGGTGCAGACGTACGCGACGATCGACCGGCTCAAGGAAGTCCTCGACGCGTACTCCAAGGACGATAAGCGCAACAACGCCCCTAACAGTCTGTCCGCTAAACTCGACCTCGTCGCCCGGCTGATCAGTCAGGGGTTCGGCACGCGGGTTTTCTACGTCAGTCTCGATGGTTTCGACACGCACGCCCGCCAGGCCGACAGTCACGGCGATCTGTTGCGCGAACTCGGCCAGGCCGTCGGCCAGCTGTTCGCAAAGCTCAAGGAAACCAAGCACGATGAGCGGGTCGTGCTAATGACCTTCTCCGAGTTCGGCCGCCGGGTGAAGGAAAACGGCAGTCGCGGGACCGATCACGGGGCGGCGTCGTGCATGTTCCTCACCGGGCCGGCCGTCGCCGGCGGACCTATCGGTCACCACCCGAAGCTCGACGACCTCGACAGCGGCGACCTCAAGCACGCGATCGACTTCCGCCGCGTCTACGCGACGCTGCTCGACCAGTGGCTCGGCTGCAACAGTCAAACCGTCCTCGCCGGCAGATTTGAGCACGTGCCGTTGTTGAAGAAGGCCAAACCGTCATGACCCGCCGCCATTCACTGTTCGCGCTCGCCGTCGCCGCCTTGGCGACCACCGCACGCGGCGCCGACACGCCGCCGGAGCGACTGCTCTTCGCCGGGACGCAGGTATACGCCCGGTGGGACGGCGTCGCCGCGCACCGCGAGGCGTATGCACAAACGGTGGTCGGAAAACTGCTGAGCGATGACCTGGCGCCGCTCGCGACGTCGCTGATGGAGCAATTCCCTCGCCTGCTCCAGACCGGGCTTGTCGACGCGAAATTGCTCGAAGGGGCTGCGCCGGACAAGCTCGCCCGATTGCAGGCGGACGTCGTCGAGTCGGCGAAGTCGCTCGAACTCGTCATTCAAAATGGTGCCGTGTTCGGACTCGAGGTCGCGCCGCTCCCGAATCTGTTGCAGCTGGCGATGGGCGCCGCGCAAATGGCGCTCAGTAGAGGCCCGGCCGACAACGGCAACCCGCTATTGCCGCCCATCCGTGCCACACTGATCATCCCCGGCGCCGCCCAGGACGCAAAGTCACTCCTGAGCCTGGTTCGCCTGACCGCCCGAGCCAACGACCTCAACGTGGCCGAGGAGACCGTCGCCGGCCGATTGGTTTCGGTCGTAAAGTTGGGCGACTTCAGCGTACTCGCGTGGGTCGAGGCCGGGCACTTCGTAGTGATGGCCACCAACGACACGCCGGCCGCGGTGATGGCGCGCCTCGACGGGTCGGCGCCTCGGCTGCATGCCGCGCCCCTGTTCCAGCGACTCAGCGGACTCACGCCGCTGCGGACCGATTTTCGGGCGTTTGCGGACGTGCGATCACTTGTGCGCCTCGGCGGCGCGGTCATGGCGCTCGTCGATCCCGCAAGCAACGTCGTGCTGCAAACGCTGGGGTTGATGGACGTGCACCATCTCGCATACGCCACCGGGTTCGACGGGCCGGTTCGCCGCGAAATCATCGAGATGTCGCTCGGCGGCGAGCGTCATGGCTTACTGCGTATCTTCGGACGTGAACCGCTGCGCTGGGACGAACTCCCTCCGTTGCCGCCCGACGCGGACAAATGGTCCGCACACCGCGTCGACCCGCGGGCGGCATTTGACACGCTGCTCGCACTAATCGATGCGTCCCGCCCAAAGGACGAAGGGCCCGCCAAAGATCCCGCCGAAGTGGCCCTCGACAAGCTGCTCGGCCTGTCGGCGAGAACCGAACTGATCGACCTGTTCGGCGACCTGTTCGTCACGTATCACTCGCCCGCCGAAGGCGGCCTCATGCTCGGACAGGTCATCGCCATTCGCGTGAAAGACGGCGAACGCGCACTGATGGCGCTCGACCAGATTGTGCAGGGGCAGATCGCGGGCAATAGCGCGCGGGTCAAGCGGCGTCCGTTCCTGGATGCGACAATTCGGGAGGTCACTTTGGGCCGTGACGCCCGTGGCATCATCATGCCGTCGTACGTCGTGTACAAGAATTGGCTGGTGATCAGCATGTACCCGCAGCCGCTGCAAGGGTTCGTCCAGCGGGCCGCGGGCAAGTCGCCGCACTGGCAGACGTCCGAGCGAGTGGCGCTGATCCCGCGGGAGAAGAACTGCACGTCATGGGCCTACAACGACCCGCGGGCCGGCGCGCAACAGCTCGTGACTTTCGGCCCGATCGTCGTCGCGGCCGCCCAGATGGGCACAGAGGAGCCCACG
>DATJGQ010000940.1:0-3815 GCA_035494815.1 Gemmataceae bacterium | reverse complement strand
GACCTCCGACTTCTAAGCTCTGAGTTCTGATTCGCAGCGGCTGCCTCTCCCGTCATCAGGGAGGAAGCCCATGGCGGTGCAGGTCGAAACGGACATCGCACAGGTCTGGCACGCGTACCGGGCGGAACCGACGGTCGAGCTGCGCAACCAGCTCGTCGAGACTTATCTTTCGCTCGTGAAATACAACGCCGAACGGATCTGGTCGCGGCTCCCGGACGGCGTGGAACTCGACGACCTGATCAGCGCCGGCGTCTTCGGGCTGATGGACGCCATCGACGCCTTCGACGTCAACCGCGGCGTCAAATTCGAAACCTACTGCGTCCCACGCATCCGCGGGGCGATGCTCGACGAACTGCGGACCATGGACTGGGTGCCGCGGTTAGTGCGAAGTAAAGCGAGCAAGTTGGAAGAGGCCCGTAAGTCGCTCGAAGCAGCGCTCGGCCGACCGCCCAACGCCGACGAGATGGCCGCCCGACTCGGCGTCTCGCTCGAGGAGTTTGAACAGATCCTCGGCGAGGCGACGGCCGTCAGCCTCGTCAGCCTCAACAAGAAGTGGTACGAGACGGACAGCTACAAAGACGTCCGCGAGATCGATATTCTCGAGGACAAGAAGTCCGAGGACCCGACGCACCGGATCCAGAACCGCGACCTGATGCGGCTCGTGACCCGCGGCCTGAACCGCAACGAGCGGCTGATCATCATCCTCTACTACTACGAAGACATGACGATGAAGGAGATCGGCGCGACGCTCGACCTGAGCGAGTCGCGCGTCAGCCAGATGCATTCCAGCATCGTCGCCCGGCTGCAGTCGCAACTCTCGAAGCGGCGGCCGGAATTCAGCACTTAGCAGTGCTGCCCTGGGACCTATGGGTCACATGGTACTTATGAATCCCATAGGTCCCATGAGTCGCATAGGTCCCATCCGACTTCCACACCTATAATGCGGGTTGTCCCATCGCCCGGAGACCCGCCATGGCCGACCGGCCCGCCCGCATCCTGATCGCCGAAGACAATCCGCAGGGCGTCGAACTGCTCGACGCCTATCTGGGCGAAAGTGGCTGGGACGTCGCGACCGCCGTCGACGGCGAAGAAACTCTCCAGAAAGTCCGCGATTGGCGGCCCGACCTGATCCTGCTCGACATCATGATGCCAAAGATCAGCGGCTTCGAAGTGTGCAAACGCCTCAAGGCCGATCCCGCCACCCGCGACATCGCCGTCCTGATGATCACCGCCCTGGATCAAACCGCCGACGTCGAACGGGCCGTCGAGGCCGGCACGGACGACTTCCTGACCAAACCGATCAACCAGGCCGAACTGCTCCGCCGCATCCGAGCGCTGCTCGCCAGCCGGCGCGAAAAGAGCGGACTCGAGCAGGCCCTGGCGTACATCGCGGCCGTCGAGCAAGGAAACCAGTGATCAGTCATCAGTGATCAGTGTAGCCAGTTACTGATCACTGATCACTGATCACTGATCACTGATCACTGATGACTGATCACTGATCACTGCTAACCACCCATCATGGCCGCCCCTAGAGTCGTCCTCAAGCCGCGTCGCGCTCAACCGTTTTTCGGCCGTCACCCTTGGGTGTATGCCGGGGCCATCGCAGAAGTCGTCGGCAATCCGGAAGACGGCGACGAAGTGGAACTCGTCTCGTCCGCGGGCAATTTCATCGCCCGCGGGCTTTTCAACAGCCGCAGCAAAATCCGCGTCCGACTCTACTCCTGGGACGTGGACCGGCCGCTGGACGAAGCGTTCTTCCGCGAACGGTTCGCGGCGGCCATCCGCCTTCGCCGCGACGTACTCGGCCTCGACGTCCCCGGGGGCGCGTGCCGGCTCGTCTTCAGCGAAGGCGATCGGCTCTCCGGACTCACGGTCGATCGTTACGACCGCTGGCTCGCCGTGCAGTTCACATCGCTCGGCCTGGCGCTTCGCCGCGAGATGCTCGCCACTCTCCTCGCCGAGTTGACCGGCGTGAACGGCATCTACCTGCGGACCGAACGCGGCGTCGGCAAACTCGAAGGCGTTGAGTTGCATGACGGCCCGCTCTGGGGCACGCCGCCCGACGAGCCGATCACGGTCGAAGACGCCGGACTGCGGTTTCGCGTGAATCTCGCCGAGGGCCAGAAGACGGGCTTTTACCTGGACCAGCGCGGCAACCGCCTCGCCGTCGCCCGATACGCGAGAGGCCGCTCGGTCCTCGACGCCTTCTGTTACACCGGCGGCTTCGGTCTGCACGCCGCCAACGCCGGCGCCGCGTCCGTCCTCGGCGTTGATTCGTCCGGCCCGGCGATCGCGTTGGCCCAAGAGAACGCGGAACTGAACCGCCTCGCCGGCATGGAGTTCACCCGCGCCGACGTCTTCGACCAGCTCTCCGAAATGACCGCGGCCGGCCGCAAGTTCGACCTGGTCGTGCTCGACCCGCCCAAGTTCGCCCGCGACCGCCACGCCGTGCCCGAAGCACTCCGCGGCTATCGCAGATTGCAATCGCTCGCTCTGCGGCTCTTAAGCCCGGACGGCGTCCTCGTTGTTTGCTGCTGTTCCGGCCTGATCACGATGGAGATGCTGGACGACCTGCTGGCACAGGTGGCGGTGGAGGAGCGCCGCGACCTGCAAATCCTCGAACGCCGCGGGCAGGCGGAGGACCACCCGGTGGCGGTCACCTGTCCGGAATCCAGCTACCTGAAGTGCCTGATCGGCCGGGTTTTGTAGCGACGCCCGTTCCGCGCGTGTTTGAAACTTTGGGCCAACTCATAGAGTATTTCCACGCGGGAAGCGTCCGGCTGCGCTCCCCCCGGCTACCCCCAACAAAGGAACCAGAGTTCATGCTCCGCACTCACCGACTTGCCCGAGCGGCCTTCGGCGTCGCCCTGGCCGCCGCCCTGCTCGCCGCGCCCGCCCGGGCCGCGGATATCGACAAGTATCTGCCCGACGGCACCATTTTCGTGCTGTCCGTCAACGTGAAGAACCTGCTCGATTCGCCGCTCTTGCGCGGGGACGAGAAGGCCTTCAAAACGGCGATGGGCGAGGCGGCCAAAGCGCTCGAGGAGTTCGGCGTCGACCCGGCCAAGGACCTCAATCGCGTCGTCATTGCCGCCGGCGAAGGGGCGCCGAACAACGCCCTCGTGCTCGTTGAAGGCACCTTTAATACGGCCAAGCTGCAATCACAGCTCGCCAACCTGGCCAAAGAGAAGAAGGGCAACGTCGAGCCGGCCGAGGGCGCACCCGCCGGCGTCTATCAAGTGAAGCTCCCGCCGCAGGCCCGGCGGAGTCCCGGCATGCCGGACCGATTCCTGTTTACGGTGCTCGACCGGAACTTCCTGGCCATCGCACCCAACCAAATGTCCCTCGAGGACGTCCTCGCCAAGAAGAAGGGCGACAAGAAGACCGAGATCAAGCAAGAAATGCTGCAGGAGATCGGCAAGATCAATCCGCGGGAAACCGCATCGGTCGTGATCATCCCGCCGCAGCAACTGCTCCAGGGCGGGCCGGCCGCGGGCATGACCAAGATCACCGGCGGCGTCACCGTCGGCCAGGGCGTCAAGACCGACATTCTGTTGACCACTAAGGACGGCGATGCCGCCAAAGACCTCGCCAAGGCGATTAATGACGGTCTCGCCCAGGTGAAGCAACTGATCCCGATCTTCGCCGGCAACCAGCCGGGCGTCGGCCAGAAGGAGATCGGGATGATCACCGAGCTGATCGACTCGTTCAAGGCGACGGCTCAGCCGAAGGGCGTGTCGATCAAAAGCGAGATCACGAAGGACTTCATCGACAAGGCGAAGCAGGCGGGGCAGGAGATGGATAAGGACAAGTAA
>DATJGQ010000939.1:0-4097 GCA_035494815.1 Gemmataceae bacterium | reverse complement strand
CGATGAGCATCCTCGGTTCGGCCCAGTCGATCCAGAACCTCAAGCGCGACCAGATGGCCGGTTACTTCCGCCAGCGGTACGGGCCGGGGAACATGGTGTTGTCGGTCACCGGGCGGCTGGATTTCGGCGAGGTCGTGCGGCTGGCGGAGAAGTACATGGGCGACTGGCCGCACGTGGACGTCGAGCGCCAGCAGCCGCCGCCGATGTACAAGCCGCACCGCATCCCGCTGACCGATCCCAAGCTGAACCGCCAGTACACGATGGGGATGACCCCGGGCCCCAGCGCCCAGGACGACCGCCGGTTCGCGGCGCGGGTGTTGTCCGACGTGATCGGCGACGCCGACGGCTCCCGCTTCTACTGGGCGCTGGTGGACAACGCGATCGCCGACGAGGCCGACTTCGGCTTCTACCCCCACGACGGCTGCGGCTCGTTCTACATCGCCCTGACCGCCGGCCCCGAGCGCTCGGACGAGGCGCTCCGCATCGCCCTGGCCGAGCTGGAGAAGGCCAAGGGCGACCTGAAGGACGACGAAGTCGAGCGCGCCAAGAACAAGATTGCCAGCAGCCTGGTCCTCTCCGGCGAGATCCCCCTCGGCCGCATGCGCAGCATCGGCGGCCAGTGGATCTACAACCGCGAGTACCGCTCGCTCGAACAGGACATGGCCACGCTGCAGGCGGTGAACCGCGCGTCGCTCGAGCAGCTCATGCGAGACTTCCCGTTCGACCCGATGACCATCATCAGCCTGGGGCCGGGGGAGAAGGGGGAGAAGTAGCCTTAGGAAGGGCGCGGACCGGGCGATTGATCAGATCACCTCAATTGGGTGACTGGTCATCCAGATGTCAATCTGCTGAAATCGGGACTTCAGCGTCTCCTTGAACTCGCGGAAAAACGCGGTGCTCTCCGGCGTGTCGGACGCATCAACGAAGATCCGGGTGAGCTCGTCGCGATAGGATTGGCCCTGGTGCCGCCAGAGTCCTTGGATGGCTTGGCTTTCAGAGGAGACGGCGCCGAAGCGCTGTTCAAGTTCGAGGAGGGTGTCGGCGATCAACTCGCCCGGGACGGACTGCCCGTCGTTAAACCGCAGCGGCAGGAGGATTTCGAACCGTCGGAACGTGCTGCTCATACGTGGCCGGCCCCTTCACCGAAAACGGAATGCCTTCGACCGCCAGGTACGGCAATGCCGCTTCCGGGACCAGCATCTCCCCGGTCGCCCAACTCTTGAAAGAGAAGCGCCCCGCGAGGTAGGCCAAGGCCCGCCGTTTCGCTTCGGATTCGGGGAAATTAATCAGCACCATATCTTCTTGATGCTATCCCGCAAAGCTGGGGCAGGCAATAGAAACTCAATTGGGCTCGCACCAGGTCAAGCGATGACAGGCGCAACTTCGGTTCGGCGAGCGTGTTTTCGCAATCGTCGCGTTTTGACCGCATCGTCGGCGGTCAGGGTGAGGCTGCGTACACTGGCGGTCGTGACCCCCGAGAGTTGCAACCGGATGCTGCCCGACGCCGCGCCGCTGCCGGCGTTGTAGCCGTCTACGACGATTCGGTAGGTCACGCCCTTGGTCGCTCGGAAGCTCAGCTTGCTCGTCTTGGTGCCCGCGGCGTCGTTGTTCGACGAAACGAGCGTCAGGGCGCCGACGGACGACCCCCGATAGACGCCGAGCAGCGTGTTGAAGGTGCTGCCGGCCAGGGTGATCGTGGTGGCGCCGGTGCCCCTCGCGGTCCAGTTGAACCAGACGGACTTGCCGCCGGCGTTGCCGCTGATCTTGGGCTCGCCGGTCTCGCGGGTGGCGTTCACGTTGCTCGCGGTGACCGTCACCGAGCGGCCGCTGAGCCACTTGGCGCTGGAGAACTTGTCGTTCGCCGGGCGGGTGACTGTGGTCGTCGGCGCCGCGACCTCCGAGACCGCGAGCGCCACGTTGCCGGTGAACGCGCCCGCGGTCGTCGCGAAGCCGTCCACCGCGATCTGGTAGGTGACGCCGGCCGTCGCGGCGAAGGTCACCTTGCTGGTCGTGCTCGCGCCGTCGTCGTCGTTGCTCGCGACCGCCGTCAGTGCGCCGACGGACGCTCCCTTGTACACGCCGAGCAGCGTGTCGAAGTTGCTGCCGGCCGTCGAGATCGTGGCGGTGCCCGTCGCGGGCGCGGTCCACTTGTACCAGACGGACGCGCCGCCCGAATTGCCCCCGTGGTTCGGCTCGCCGGTTTGTTTCGTCGCACCGACGTTCGTGCCGGTCGCCGTGACCGACGTGCCGGTCAGCACCCGCGCCGCCGCGAACGCGTCGTTCGCCGGCGCGGTCGGAGTGGGGGTCGGCGTCGGCGTCGGCGTCGGCGTGGGCGTGGGCGTGGGCGTTGGTGTCGGAGTCGGAGTCGGAGTCGGAGTGGGTGTGGGCGTCGGCGTCGGCGTCGCCGAATAGCCCGCCAGCGCCGGGACGAGCAAATCGGCCCGCGGCGTGCCGAGGCCGGTCACCAAATCATACCCGGTGCCGGCGGCGTAGCCGTTGTTGCCGGTGGTCACGTCGTGGAAGTCGGACGCCGACATGGAATACAGCTTCGGCAGCAGTCCGCTCGCCCCGTCCAGGACCGACAGCCCCTGCAGCACGCGTCCCTGGTTCGCGATCGAGACCAGGCCCGCCCAGGCCGGCGTCGCGAGGCTCGTGCCGCCGAAGGCGGTCCACGGCGTGGCGGTGCCGTTGTCGTACGAGTCGTAGACCGCCACGGCGCTGGCGGGGTTGGCGAGCATCGACACGTCCGGCGTCGTCCGCCGGGTGGTGCTCTGCGTCACGACCCCCTGCTGGTACGCCGGTTGGCTCTCGACCGTGCTGATCCCCCCGCCCGCGCCGCCGTAGACGTAGCTATTCGTCCCCGAGCCCCAGCCGCTTTCGCTGACGTAGGCGCCGCCGGCGCCGACCGTCAGCGTCGTCCCGCCGACCGCGACCACGTTTGGCGAGGTCGCGGGATACTCCGGGGCGTGCGTGCCGTTGGGGTCGTAGGCGCCGGTATCCCCGGTCGCGGCGAAGAAGCTGACGCCGGCATGACCAGAAGGCGTGGTGAAGTGGAAGTCGTCCGCGGTCTGCCCGGCGTCTTCCGGCCCGCCGAAGCTCATCGAGACGGCCGATACATCCGTCTGCCGGCGGGCGTAATCCACCGCCGCCCAGAGATCGCCGTCGCCGGACGAGCGCGCCTCGACCAGCAGCAGGTTGGCGCCCGGCGCCATCGCGTGCGCCCACTCCACGTCGAGCGCGGTCTCGGCTTCCCACGTGCCGCCGCTGCCCGTCGCGGGATCGACCGAAGGGTAGTTCGTCGTCCCATCCTGCGCGACGCGCCGAAAGCTCGGCGGCGCGGGCAGTCCGAAGGCGGTGTCAAACGCCGCCAGGTCCTGCGCGATGGTCGGCGCGTGGTACGCGTCAATGATCGCGATCGTCTGGCCGGAGCCGTCGCCCGTGACCGAGCCGAACCGGATCGCATTGATGCCGTACGCGGTCCGCACTTGGCTGGGGGTGAGGCCGAAGGGGGATGCGCTGGACGCCGGCGCACGCCCGCCGGAGGGGTGGTAGA
The DNA here is from genome assembly GCA_035494815.1 of Gemmataceae bacterium. Taxonomy (GTDB): domain Bacteria; phylum Planctomycetota; class Planctomycetia; order Gemmatales; family Gemmataceae; genus DATJGQ01. The sequence continues at coordinate 544 of DATJGQ010000939.1, read as the reverse complement.
GGACGTAACTTGGCTCGAATTGGCCGACTGCAGCCGACAGCAGTAGCCGGGCTTCGATCGTCTCGACAAGACTCCTGACCCGAGCGCGCATACTACCTCGCCCTGTTCGTCGAGCGAGCTCGACGATTGCCGTTCACCCTAAATCGTTGACACGTCGAGAAAAACGGGACCCGCCACGTTGCCCGCAAAGCCTTTGGGGGCTGGACACGGCCCAGTCTATCCGACCGGGACCCCTGGAAAACACCATGATCGAGGAATCACAGCAGGCCCGGACTTCGGAACCGCACCTTCCCGCTGAAGCGGGCAGGCCTGCGGCCGCGCAAGCCGATGTCACGTAGCCGCTTACGACGCCCAAGCCGCTCCAACCGGGTACTCGTACTCCGCCAGCGATTCGGCCTTCATCTGGATACTGTAACCGGCTTTGGCCGGCAGTAGATACCGGCCCTGCTTTATTCGTACCGGATCGAGGAAGTGTTCGTGTAAATGGTCCACGTATTCGAGCACCCGGTTCTCCAGCGACCCGCTGCAGGCGATGTAATCCCAC
>DATJGQ010000938.1:0-4866 GCA_035494815.1 Gemmataceae bacterium | reverse complement strand
CCCTTACGGTCGCGGCTCTGAACGAATCGGCGGTTGTTGTTATGCGCTTCTTCGTCCTCGGCAACGGTACCAAGCCCGGCGTCCGTATGGAGGCCGAGCGCTTGCGACCGCTCCTGCGGCCGTTCGGCGACGTCGTCGCGTTCGACCTCGACCAGCGCATTGACCTGGACACGCTCGAAGCGGATCTCGCGTTCGTCCTCGGCGGCGACGGTGCCATCCTCCGCGCGGCTCGCCAGATGGGCTACCGCCAGGTGCCCGTGCTCGGCATCAACCTCGGCAAACTCGGGTTCCTCGCCGACCTGAGCCTTGAAGAGGTCGAGCAGTGCCTGCCGTTCCTTGCCCGGGGCGAATTCCGGGTCACCTCGCATCTCATGTTCGAATGCGTGTACCAAGCCGCCGGGGCTGAGCCGCGCATTTTGTTGGGCCTGAACGACGTCGTGATCGAGACCGGCCCCCCGTTTCACATGGTCGAGTATGAAGTCGAGGCGGGCGGTGAAGCGCTCTTACGGAGTGCCGGCGACGGCTTGATCCTCAGCACGCCGGTCGGTTCGACGGCTCACAACCTGGCCGCGGGCGGTCCGGTCGTCGGACAGGAACTGTGCGCCTTCGCCATCACGCCGCTCTGTCCACACACGCTGACGACGCGCCCCCTGGTCGAATCGGCGGATAAGGTCTACACCATTCGACTGGTGCAGGGGCAGAACGCCTGGCTGGTTATCGACGGGCAAGAACAGTTGCCGCTCACTCCGGCCGACCGCGTGACCGTCCGCCGGGCCCCGGTCGCCTTCCGGTTGGTGAAAGTGTCCGGCCACAGCTACTACCAGACATTGCGGGACAAGCTCCGCTGGGGGACCGCCCCGGTATTTCGGGTCGAACCGCCGCCCGCCGTCCGGCGTAAAGACGACTGAGGCGATCCCGACCTTCTAATCCACGCCGAACTCGCCATGACGGACAACTGGACTTCGCTGATCACCTGGGGCGTGTTCTTGGCCCTGATACAAGTGCTCGCGGCCATACCGTGGTTGGGCGTCGTACTGTCCGACGTGCGATCGTCGGGCAAGCAACGCACTTTCTTGCCGGTCCTGGGTTGGGCCGCGGCCGCCACGATTGGTGGTGGCGTGCTGCTGGCGTTCTTCCCGTTGTCGTTCTTTGGCGCCACGCCCGTGCAGGAAAAGATCGGCCGGTTCTACGGTTCGGTCCTGCACATGCAGTTGATCTTCGACCTGCTCATCGGCGTGTTCGCGTTGATCCTGCTCATCTGGCCGCGCGGCGGCACGGTGGCGTTGGCCGCCTTCCGCGAAGGATACCGCCAGCCGATGTTCTGGCTGTTGACCGTGGCGACGATTCTGCTCCTCATCTTCTCGATGGTCATCCCTTATTTCACCTTCGGCGATGACTTTAAGATGATGAAGCAGCTCGGGTTCGACATGATCATGCTGGCGACCGTGGTCTTCACCGTTCTCGCAGCAAGCATCTCGGTGAGCGACGAGATCGAAGGCCGCACGGCGGTGACGCTCATGAGCAAGCCGGTGACGCGGCGGCAATTCCTCCTGGGCAAGTATCTCGGCATCCTGCTCGCCGGGACGATGATGACCTTGCTCCTCGGCTGGTTCTTCAACTGGGCGCTCTACGTCAAGCCGTACTTCGACCGATTGGAGGACGCCGTCGATCCGCTGGTGTCCCAGTCGCAGACGCTGGTCGTCACGCCGTTGCAGAACATTCCCGGCGCGGTCGAGGCGAAGATGTTCGTCCGCGGTGCGGCGGCGTGGTTCGCGGAAACATACGCGAATACGCTCGGACTCGCCCTCGGCTTCGGCCAGGTGATGGTGCTGCTGGCGGTCGCCGCCTCGCTCGCGACCCGCCTGCCGATGGTTGTCAACCTCGTCATCTGTTTGGTGATCTTTCTCCTCGGCCACCTCGCCCCCGTGCTCGTGCAAGTGTCTGAGCAGCTGAGTCGCACGCAGGGCGGGGCGCTCGGCCTCGTGAGCTTCCTCGCCCAACTGTTCGACAAACTCCTCCCGGCCCTCGAATTCTTCAGCACCAGTCAGGTCGTCATTCGCGAAACGAACCTCGAACTCGGACCGTTCGCGGGGTACGTCGGGTCGGTGCTGGTGTACGCCGGGCTGTACAGCGCGATCGCCCTGCTGTTCGGCCTGATTCTGTTCGAAGATCGCGATTTGGCCTGATTTGCGGCCTCGGACACGCGGCGGCGCTGCGGCGGCGGACAAAACCGTCGTGCGGCGGCCGCCGGTTTTGTTAAGATCGGGATTGTGGGATAAACCCATCGGTTCGTCCCGATCTTTCGCCGCACCGGGGGTGCGGTTGCCGCACGTGAGGTCGGCCGTGGAACCGAAGACCGCCTTCCGCCGCGCCTGGGAAATCCTCGATAGCCATCCGCTGCCGAAATGGTCGGCGCAAATCGCCGCCGCCGTCACCAGTTTTGTCGCGGTCGGCCTGCTCGCCGTCCTCGCCCTGTTCATCGATCTGCTCGTCCATCAGGGCCGCGTCTCCGATTACGCCGACCAGCCGGTCATGGGCTGGCTCGCCCGGGTGACGCGGTGGCTCTGGCAGAACGACGACACGACGGTCCCCGGCTTCTGGTATCTGACGGGCCTGCTGTTCCTCGCCGTCATCCTGGCGCTGTTGCGGGCGATCGGCGTCTTCGTGATGCGCTATTCCGCGGCCGGCGCGTCGCTTTCCGTATCGACCTGGCTGCGGCGGGCGATCTACCATCACACCTATCGCCTCGGCGCGCTGGCGATCCGTCCGAACGGACCGGGGGAGGCGGCCGAATTGTTCGGCCGGCACGTCGAATCGATCCACGACACGGTCGAGGCGCGGCTGACTTCGCAATGTTACGGGCCGATCCAAGTCTTCCTGCTGCTGCTGTTCGCGCTCTTGATCCACTACTGGCTGGCCGCCGCATTTCTGCTGGCGGGCGTGATCGTGGTGGTGCTCGGCGGGCAGATCGCGGCCTGGTATCGGCATACGTCCCGGATCGCCGACCGGCGTGCGACGACGCAGATGGCCCTGTTGCGCGAGAGCTTGTTGATGATGCGGCTGGTGAAGAGCACGGTGATGGAGGTGTTCAACCAGTCACGGGTGGAGCGGCAGTTGACGGAGTACGCCGTCGCGCGCCGCCGGCGGTTCCGGGCGGCGGCGATTTTCCGCCCGCTCCTGTGGTTCCTCGGCACGGTCTCGGCCGCCGTTTTGCTCTACGCCGCGGGAGTAATCGTGCTGAGCGGGGGCGTGGGCCCTGGCCAGGTGATCGTCCTCGCCGCGACGCTCGTCATCGCTTATTGGCCGCTGCGCGATTGGCTGACCCATCGCCGGCTTTTGGCCCGCGGGCAGGAATCGGCCGTACTCGTCTACGAATTTCTCGACCGGCCCCGGGAAGTCGGCCAGGTGGTCGGCGCCGAGTTTCTGCCGGGCGTGACGAAACACGTCGAGTTCCGCGACGTCAGCTTGCGGGACGCGATTACGGGGCGGACACTCCTCGACGGCGTCGACCTGAAAATCAACGCGGGCGAGCGCGTCGGGCTGATCGGTTTGGACGAGCACGAGAAGCACGCGCTCGTCTTCCTGCTCTCGCGTTTCCTGGACCCGTCCGGCGGCGAGATCCGGATCGACGATAAGAATCTTCGCTGGCTGACGCTCGATTCGATCCGGTCGCAAGTCGGCGTCGTCCTGCAACAGGGGCTCGTCTTCAACGACACGGTCGCGAACAACATCGGCTGCGGCGACCCGGCGTACACGATCCCACAGATCATCGAGGCGGCCAAAATCGCGCACGCCCATCACTTCATCCAGAAGCTGCCGTACGGCTATGAGACGCCGCTCGGAGAAATGGGCTCGTCGTTGCGGCCCGGCGAGCAGTTCCGCATCGCGCTGGCGCGTGTGATCCTCCGCGACCCGGCGATCTACGTCATCGAGGAAACGGCCACGCCGCTCGATGACGACACGAAGGCGATGCTCGACGACACGTTCACGCGAATCCTGACCGGCAAGACGGTGCTGTTTCTGCCGCACCGAATCTCGACCATCCGCTCGTGCGACCGGCTGTTCGTGCTGCACAAGGGCCAGTTGCAGGCTGCCGGAGACCACCGCGAGCTCCTCGCCAAGAACGACCTGTATCGCCACCTCCACTACCTGGAATTCAACGAATTCGCCGAGCACGTCGGCGCCTGAGCGTGGGGAGCCATGCCGTACGGACGCGAACTTGAGGCTGCACTGAAGGCGGCGGACTTAGCCGGGGCCGTCATTCTGGAACACTACGCCCGGTTCACGGCCATCGCCGATGCCCCGGTGTCGATCAGCACGGCGGCCGATCGGGCTTCGCAGGAAACCATCCTGCGCCACCTGCAGACTGACTTTCCGGGCGACGCGTTTTGCGGCGAAGAAGACACGCCCGCGCTCGCCGCGGCCCTGCACACGGGCGATCGCATCTGGGTCGTCGACCCGATTGACGGGACCCGCGGGTTCGCGATGAAAAACGGCGAGTTCTCGGTGATGATCGCGCTCGTCCACGAGGGCCGCGTCGTGGTCGGCGTCGTCGGCGAAGCGGCGACGGGCCGACGGACGTACGCGTCGGGGGGAGGTGGCTGTTGGTCGCGCGACGGCGGCGGGGAAGCGCGTGCCGTCAGCGTCACGCGCGTCGCAACGCTCTCGGAGTCAACGCTCATACAGAGCCACTCGAAGCCCGGCCGAGGACCGACAATGCCGGTCCAACGGCTGCGACCGGCGCGCGTGACCGAAACCTACTCGGCCGGCATCAAGCTGGCGCAGGTGGCCCGGGGCGAGGCCGATCTCTACGTCTGCGATTACGACCGTTTACACGACTGGGATCTGGCGGCCGGGCATATCCTC